>JAAUPC010000170.1 GCA_012036325.1 Paracoccaceae bacterium | reverse complement strand
TGCGGGGCAAGGGTCAGGCGGCGGAAGGCTGCGTCCAGCACCCGGCCATCAAGTGCCAGCTGCAACCGCGCGCCAACGCGGGCCATGATCCGGCTGCGGGCATGGTCCAGAAGCCCCATGAGCAGAAAGAGGAAGGCGGCGAGGAGGGAGAGGGTGACCAGCGTCTCCTCAGACCGGGAGGTGAGCACGCGATCATAGACCTGCAGCATGTAAAGGGGCGCGGTCAGCATCAGAAGGTTGACGGTCGCCGAAAACCCGAAAGCCACCGCGACGGCGCGGGCCGATGCGGTGCGGGCCGAGGCAAGCTCAGCCAGTCCAGCGGTGGGGTCAGAGAGGGGCGGTTGTGCCATCCTTGGTCCCTTGGGCGTCATCCCGCCATGCGCGGCGTATCGGCCACGCTTGGGCGTTGTCTTCGGCAAGTCCGGGACTTATGCCTTGTCATCCGCCTGCGGGGCTATGCTAAGCTTTGGCAGGTAGCGGAACGTTAGGGTCATGGGTCTGAAGATTTCATTTATGACAGCGGGGGGCGTGCGGATTTCGGCGCTGGCTGCGACCGTTTTCTCTCTGGCCGCCTGCGCCGGGGCGCCGGGTCCGGACGGGATCAACGACCCTTATGAAGACACGAACCGCAACGTCCATGCGTTCAACCGCGGGCTGGACCGGGCGCTGGTGGGGCCTGCGTCCAAGGGCTATGGGTCGGTCGTGCCAGAGCCGGTGCAGCGCGTCGTCGGCAATGTGGCCGGGACGCTGGACCTGCCGGGCGATATTGCGAACAACCTCCTCCAGTTCCGCATCGGCGACGCGGCGCAGAACACCTTGCGGCTGGCGGTCAATCTGACGATGGGCGTGGGCGGGGTCTTCGACGCCTCAACCGCGATCGGGCTGCCGGGCAAGCCGACCGACTTTGGCGAGACGCTGCATGTCTGGGGTGTGGGCGAGGGGGTCTATGTCGAGCTGCCCTTCGCGGGCCCCTCGACCGCGCGGGACACGGTGGGCATCGCGGTGGATGTGGCGCTGAACCCCGTCCGCCTGGCCTTGCCCGAGCGTGAGGCGGCGGCGGCGACGGTGATGAAGCTTTTCTCACGGCTTGGTGACCGGGACCGCTTCTCGGAAACGGTGGAATCGATCCTATATGACAGTGCAGACAGTTACGCCCAGGCGCGGCTTTTGTACCTGCAGAACCGCCGGTTCGAGCTGGGGCAAGACGCAGCCGCCGCAGACGGTGCCGCAGACGACGGCTTTATCGACCCCTATGAGGACCCCTATGCCGAATGACACCTTCCTTTCGCGCCGTGGCTTTGTCGCGGGTCTTGTGGCCGGTCTTGCCGCGCTGACCCTGCCCCGCAGCGCCGCCGCCTTCACGGTGGATCAGGCGCGGACGCTGGTGGACAGCACTGTGGCCGACATCAACAGCATCATCAGCTCTGGAAAGGGCGAAGCCGGGATGCTGCGCGATTTTGAGCAGCTCTTCGCGCGCTACGCCGATGTGCCGACCATTGCCAGATCAGCCCTTGGTCCGGCCGCGCGGCAGGCGTCCAAGGCGCAGCTGTCTGGCTTCACCAAGGCCTTCCAAGGCTACATCAGCCGCAAATACGGCCGCCGCTTCCGCGAGTTCATCGGCGGGCGGATCGAGGTGAACGACGCCCGCGCGGTGAAAAGCTACTTCGAGGTGATCTCCACCGCCTATCTGCAGGGCTCATCCCCGTTCGAGGTGCGCTGGCACGTCAGCGACAAGTCCGGCAAAAGCCTGTTCTTCAACATCATCATCGAAGGCGTGAACATGCTGGCGAGTGAGCGGACCGAGATCGGCGCCCTTCTGGACCAGCGCGGTGGTGATCTTGACCGGCTGATCGCGGATATGGCGACGCTTTAGGCTGGATCCAGCGGCAGATCTGGCGGTAGATCTGGCGGATGTGTTGACTGTCTGCGTTCTGCGACGTTCAGCTCATAGCGTAGGCCATCCGCACCCAGGGACCGGGTCGCCGTGCCGCGCAATTGGGTTGGAACGATGGTATCAAGGATCATCGAGCCAAAGCCCGTACGACCAGAGGTCGACCCGGTTCTGACGCCACTTTCGACCCAGCTGAATTTGAACCCACCCTGATTGTGGCCTGACCACGCGACGTCAAGCCGCCCGTCACCGCCCTGCAAGGCACCGTATTTAAGCGAGTTGGTCGTCAACTCGTGAATGGCCATCGACAACATCTGCGCATCGCTGGCACCCAGCAGGATATCCGGGCCGCTGATCGAAATCTTGTGGGCCCGATCTGCGCGTTCCTGGTCAAGCTGGCGCGTGACGATCTCTTGCAGGGACATGCGGTCCCAGTTGCTGCCGAACAGATAGGAATGGGTCCGCGACATCGATTGGATGCGTTCGTCGAATTTTGCTAGAAAGCCCTGCAGCGTTTCGGCGTTCTGCGCGGTGCGGCGGGCGACGATCTGCACCAGAGTTAGCAGGTTGCCGACGCGGTGCTGCATTTCGGTGGCGATGGCGTTGCGCATGTTTTCGGTGCGGACCAGATCCGTCACATTTTCGGTGATCTGGATCATGTAGTTGACGCTGCCATCCGGCCCGACCACCGGGTTGTGACGGCAGCGCCACCAGACTTCGGTCAGGCGGGTCCGGTCGTCCGGGTCGGGGATGGCATAGTAAAGGCGGTCAATCCCGTTCCCCTCACCCGCAAGGGCCCTGCGCATGGACTGTTCCAAAGGTTTGCGCCGCGCTTCGATCTCCGGGAAGACATCGAAGATCATGCGCCCCTTGAGATCGGCCATCTCAAGCCCGACGGTATCAAGATACATCCGGCTGGCCGCGACATATTTAAGGTCACGGTCCAGCACCATGACTGACGCGGGCATATGGGCAAATACAGAAAAGTCGGGATTGGCAGGCACCATGGCAGTCCTTTTCCCACTGCGCGCCCGGTAGGGCCAGCCACGGACCAAGCCATAGCGCCCAATGGAAGTAAATCACGTTTTCGTCAGGGCAAGAACAGGCAGGTCAAGTTCCGCCGGGCGGGCCGCGCCGGTGTCTGCCTTAGTTGCCGACGCCAAGGAGCCCTTCGATTTGCGCGGCAAGTCCGTTGTCCACCGGACCAAGCAATTCAGACCCCGGCTGCGGTGGGCCATCATAGACCGGGATCGCCTCACCCGTGACCGGGTCGATGTAGACCCTGTCGTAGGCCGGGGCGGTTGGATCGTCGAAATAGGGCACATCTTCGGCCGCGACCGCGCCACCGCTGCTGGCACCAATGGTGGTGTCGTCAAACTGCGGCACAACGCCTGAGGGGCCGAAGTCCATGTTCAGGGGTTTGGCGGGAAGGCCTTCGTTGATGCGCAGCATCACCTCATGCCAGATTTCCGCCGGAAGGCCGCCGCCGGTAACGCCGGTCAGGGGGCTGTTGTCGTCATAGCCCATCCAGACGCCCACCACATAATCAGCGGTAAAGCCGACGAACCAGGCGTCACGGGCGCTTTGGGTGGTGCCGGTCTTGCCAGCCGCTTCGCGGTCATCCAGACGCGCGCGGGCGCCGGTGCCGGATTGCAGCACCTCATGCATCATGTAGGTCAGGGCACGGGCGGCGTTTTCGGAAATCACCCGCTCGCCAATCCCGCCGCCTGCGCCAAAGAGGGGCTCATCCATCCCCTGCAACCGCAGGGCAGACAGGCCATAGGGCGTGACCGAAGACCCGCCGTTCAGGATGCCCGCAAAGGCACCGGTCATGTCGATCAGCGTTGATTCCGACACGCCAAGTGCGAGGGCCGGGCCGTCGGCAAAGTTCTGGGCAAGGCCAAAGTCGGTGGCGACCTGTTTGACCAGATCCCGCCCCACCGCCTCGGACACCCGGACCGCCGGGATGTTGCGGCTTTCGGCAAGCGCCTGGGTCAGGGTGATCTGGCCCTTGAATTCGCGGTCATAGTTCTGCGGGCACCAGTCACCCGACCCTGCCGTATACAGGCACAGCGGCGTGTCATCGACGTAGTCAAGCGGGCTGTAGCCAAGGTCCATCGCCACGGCGTAGATGAAGGGCTTGAAGGTGGACCCGGTCTGCCGCAGGGCCTGCGTCGCGCGGTTGAAGTCGCCCGCGTTCGGGATGTTGCGCCCGCCGACCATGGCCCGCACCGCGCCATCCGCGCTCATCACCACGATCGCGGCCTGGGCCTTGGAGCCCGCCTTGACCTTTTCCGAGAAGATGAAGGCCAGCGCCTCCTCCGCGCTTTTTTGCAGGTCCTGGTCAAGGGTGGTCTCAATGATCACGTCTTCGGTCGTGTCGCGGGCCAGGTAGTCGGGTGTCGTCTCCATCACCCAGTCGGCGAAGTAGCCGCCGGATTTCTGCTTGGCCGCTTCGGACAGGCGGGCGGGGTTCTGGCGGGCTTCCTCGGCCTCGGCGGCGGTGAGGTAGCCTTGATCCTCCATCAGCCCGATGACCACGGCGGCGCGGCCGGTGGCGCGTTCCATGCTTGCAGTGGGGGCGAAGGTGGACGGGGCTTTCAGAAGGCCCGCCAGCATGGCAGCCTCGGCCGGGGTCACGTCTTTCGCCGACTTGCCGAAATAGCGCTGGGCGGCGGCTTCAAAGCCCCGGGCGCCGGCGCCCAGATAGGCGCGGTTGAAGTAGATCGTGAGGATCTCTTCCTTGGTGTATTTCGCCTCCATAGCCATGGCGAAGGGGACTTCCTTCAGCTTGCGCCAGATGCCGCCCTGACGACAGTCCTTTTCGTAGTCGGCTTCCGATTTCCACTGCGTCGCGTCATAGGCGACGCCAAGGCACAGCAGTTTCGCCACCTGCTGGGTGATGGTCGACCCGCCGTTGCCTTCCAGCGGGCCACGGCCTTCGGCAATGTTGATCCGGATGGCGCTGGCAATGCCCCGGGGTGAGATGCCGAAATGCCAGTAAAAGCGCTTGTCCTCGGTCGCGACCACGGCGTTGTGCAGGTAGGGGGAGACGGTGTCGGCGGCGATGACGCCGAAGGTTTCCCCGCGCCAGGCAAAGACCTTGCCCTCACGGTCCTGCAAGGTGACGGACCCGCGCGCGCGGCCGTCGATCAGGTCGGCCACCGGGGGGAGTTGGGCGTAGAAATAGTAGACGATCCCGACCAGCACCAGGGCCCCGATCGCGGTGGCACGCCAGGCAACGGCCCAAAGCGCCCGCCACAGGAACAGGAAGCTGCCCAGAATCAGCCCGTGTTGCCGCCGGGGTTTGCGCGGACGGCTGGTCTTGCGTGGGGGCTTCGGCGCCGCAGGTTTCCGCGGCCCACCCGAAGCCGCCTTCGCGTTGCCCGAAGAATACCGCCTGTCGGCGACAAGGGGTTTCCCCCGGTTACCTGCTGCCATGCCTACTGCCCGCCATTGGTGACGATGGCCGATTTCCGGCCGGATTGACCGGCAGAATAGCAGCTTTCCCGGGAAAGCGAAGGTGGGGTTGCCACGATTCGGCTTCCACCGCCGCCTAATTTTAAGGCGATATCCAGAATAAGTGCAAAAATTGTGCAAAAAGCCGCGAAACCCATCACGGAACCGTGGCCTGCGTCTTGTGCTGCGCCTGCATTGACCGGCCTGATCGGCGGCGAGGGTCCCACCCCAGGGTGCCTGCCAAGACAAAAGGGGAAGAATGTGAAGCTCATCATTGCAGCAATCAAGCCGTTCAAGCTGGAGGAGGTCCGCGAAGCGCTGACCGCTATCGGCGTGCGCGGGATGATGGTCACCGAGATCAAGGGGTTCGGCAGCCAGTCTGGCCACACCGAAATCTACCGTGGTGCCGAATATGCCGTGAACTTCGTGCCGAAGGTGCGGCTGGAGATCGTGGTCAGCGATGCGCTGTCCGATCAGGTGGTCGCCACCATCCAGAAGACGGCCAAGACCGACAAGATCGGCGACGGAAAGGTTTTCGTCCTCGACGTAGAACACGCCGTGCGGGTGCGCACCGGCGAAACCGATGACGATGCGCTGTGATGCGCGTGGGGAAGGGGAATTCACCGAAATGAGCAAGCTGATGAAATTCGCTGGCCTTGGCGCGCTGGGTGCGTCCATGTTCGCCAGCCTGCCCGCCTGGGCGCAGGAAGCCACGACGGAAACCGCCGAAGTGGCCACCGAAGCTGCGGCTTTGGTGCCCTACGTCTATGAAAAGTCGGTCAATAATGGCGATGTCGCTTGGATGAGCATTGCGACCGTCCTCGTCCTTCTTATGACCGTCCCGGGCCTTGCCCTCTTCTACGGCGGTCTGGTGCGCACGAAGAACATGCTGTCGATGCTGACACAGGTTTTCGCAATCTCTGCCGTCGTCTGCATCATCTGGGTCGTCTACGGCTATTCGCTCGCCTTCTCATACGGCGGGTCGATGGACACTTATGTGGGCGGCTTCTCGAAGATGTTCCTGGCCGGGGTCGATGCGACCACGCTGGTGCCGACCTTTACCAACGGGGTCTGGCTGCCGGAATATACCTTCATCGCTTTCCAGATGACATTCGCGATGATCACGCCTGCGCTGATCGTCGGAGCCTTTGCGGAACGCTTCAAGTTCTCGTCGCTGCTGGTGTTCTCGATCCTGTGGGTCACGTTCATCTACTTCCCGATGGCCCATATGGTCTGGTGGTGGGGCGGTCCGGACTTCCTGGCCGAACAGCAGACGCTGAAGCTGATTGCCGAGGCTGCTGGCGATACCGCTGGTGCCGAAGCCGCTGCTGCCAATCTGGCTGCCAACGGCCTTCTGTGGAACTGGGGTGCCCTGGACTTTGCCGGTGGCACGGTTGTTCACATCAACGCCGGGATTGCGGGCCTTGTCGGCTGCATCCTTCTGGGCAAGCGCATCGGCTATGGCAAGGAATCCATGGCGCCGCATTCGCTGACCATGACGATGATCGGCGGCGCGCTGCTGTGGGTCGGCTGGTTCGGTTTCAACGCCGGGTCGAACTTTGAAGCAAACTCCATCACCTCGCTGGCGATCGTGAACACCTTCGTCGCCACCGCTGGTGCGGGCGTGTCCTGGATGTTCGCCGAATGGCTGCTGAAGGGCCGTCCGTCCCTGCTGGGGCTGGTGTCGGGCGTGGTGACCGGTCTGGTCGCCGTGACCCCGGCAGCAGGCTTTGCCGGGCCGATGGGAGCGCTGTGCCTGGGCCTTTTCGCCGGGGTGGCCTGCTTCTTCTTCGTGGCCTACGTCAAGAACATGTTCCATCTGGACGACAGCCTTGACGTGTTCGGCATCCACGGCCTTGGCGGGATCATCGGTGCCATCGCGACCGGCATCCTTGTGAACCCGGCGCTGGGTGGGGCGGGTATCCCCGACTACACCTCGGTTCCCGGCACGCTGCAGGTTGGCGCCTATGACATGGGCTTCATGCTGACGGCGCAGATCAAGGCGGTTCTCTTCACCATCGCCTTCTCCGGGATCGGGTCGTTCATCCTCTACAAGCTCGTGGACCTGACCATGGGTCTGCGGGTGAAAGAAGAGGTTGAGCGTGAGGGTC
>JAAUPC010000169.1 GCA_012036325.1 Paracoccaceae bacterium | reverse complement strand
GGCCATGGTCGTGGCGCGCGTGGCCTGCGCCCCGGCGATGCCTACTTCCGCCGAACTGGACGCCTTCATCGGCCAGCACCCTGACCCGTCTGCATAAAGAGCCCCCCATGCACATCGCCCCCCATGACAACCAGAACCGCGCCATTGTCGAGATGGAGGATGCGCTGGTGCCGCTGGTCTATTTCAACATCGTGCGGCTGAAGGCGGGGGAGACGTTTGACTATCGCACCCCCGGCTATGAGACCTGCGTGGTGCCCGCCACTGGCACCGTGACGGTGGAAACGATGGGCGAAACCTTCGCTGCCATCGGCAAGCGCGGTGTGGACGTCTGGGATGGCGAACCGGAAGGGGTTTATGTCCCGCAAGACAGCGGCTGCCGGATCACCGCACTGACCGACACTGAAACCTTCATCGCCGGGGCTAAGTTTCACGAAACCTTGCGCCCCTTCGCCGTGCGGGCTGACCAGATCGACAAGGTCCAATACGGATCCGACGACACGAAAACCCACCGCAAGATCAAGCATATCCTGGGGGCAGCCTACCATGACCGCGTGGGCCGCCTGTTGGTGAGCGAGCTTTACACCGTGGGCGCTGGCGGCTGGTCAGGCTTTCCCAGCCACAAGCACGACACGGACCGCCTACCGGACGAGACGCGCCACGATGAATGCTACAATTTCCGCTTTCGGCCGGACTACGGCTCGGGCCTGCAGATGCTGCAGCGGGTGGATAATGTGCCGGGCGATGCCTATCACATCATGAATCGTTCTACCGTGCTGATCGACAAGGGTTATCACCCCTGCTGCGTGTTGCCGGGGTATGAGATGTATTACTTCACCATCTTGGCGGCCAAAGCCAGCGCAGCCTGAAGCAGTATTTCCAGCCGACGCATGCGGCACAACTGCAGACCATTCCCGGGATCATGGACATGGTGGCCAAATTCAAATGACGCTTGTGACACTGGCCCAGGTTCTGCAACCGGCCAATGCGATTGGGTATGCGGTGCCCGGCCTTGTCTGTCTGGGTTGGGAAGACATGCGCGCTTATGTGGCGGCGCTGAGGCGGAGCGTGCCCCGATAATCCTGCAGGCGGGCCCTGGCTGCCGGGAGCATACGCCCTTACCGATCCTTGGACGCATGTTCCGGCATCTGGCCGAAGCGGCGACTGTCCCGGTGGTGGCGCATCTGGACCACGGCCGCAGTCTGGAGGATTGCCGCGCTGCGCTTGATGCGGGGTTTACGTCGGTCATGTTCGATGGTTCCGCCCTGCCCTTGCAGCAGAACATCGACTTGACCGCTGCAGTGGTGGCTCTTGCCAAGGCTGCGGGTGCGAGTTGCGAGGGCGAGATCGGCTTTGTCGGCTATGCCAGTGGGGCCGCGTCTGACGGCACCGATCCGGCTGAGGCCGCGCGCTTTGCGGCCGAGACCGGGGTGGAAGCGATGGCCATCTCCATCGGCAACCTGCATTTGCAAGAGCATGAGGGTCAGGGTCTGGACCTTGCCCGCCTGGCCGCGATTGAGGCGCTGACCACGGTCCCGCTGGTGATCCACGGCGGATCAGGCGTGCCCGCAACCCAGCGCCTGCAGCTTGCCAGCACCAGCCGCATCGCGAAGGTCAACATCGGCACCGAATTGCGGATGGCGTTTGGCACAGCCCTGCGCGCAGCCCTGGCCCGCGACCCGGACCGCTTTGACCGGATTTCGATCCTGAAAGAGACCGAGGCCCCGGTGACGGAGGCGGCAAGGGCTGTCATTCGTGGTCTTGGCGCCTCTGGCCGGGCCTAGGCCTTAGCCGCCCAAGGCCCCCGCAACACTGCTTTGGCCGCCTTCAGCCCGGTCATCAGCGCACCGTGGACCGTGGCTGCATGATCGTGTGAGGTCGCCTCGCCTGCAAAAAGCAACCTGCCCTCCCAATCCGCGCCGAAAAGGGCCTTGCGGTCCTTGGCGCTGGTGCCAACGGGCAGGAAGGAATAAGCGCCCCGCGCGAATGGGTCTTGCCGCCAGCGCTGATCTGGCAGCCGACCGGGTCAGGCACCGAAGTGCCAAACATCGCCCGCAACGCATCGAGCGCCGAAGCTGCCGTTTCCCGGTCATCCCAGCCCTCCACGGCATTGGCCATGGCAGCGGCGTTGAAACCGACGATCAGGGGCTGGCCGGTCGCAGGCAGATAGCTGGTCCAGTCGGCCCAAAGCGTTTCCTGCGGGCCGAGGTAGTCGATCCAGTCAAGCTCAGCTGGCCAGAAAACCCGGTCAAAGCGCAGAATGCATTTGTTCAAAAGCCCCATTCAAGCCCGTCAATCGCGCGCTGGCGTTTGCGGGAAAGGGGTTCGGCAAACGCAATTGCCCCGGATTTCAGCACCCCCAGCGGGACGGTGACAATGGCGTGGTCAGCGCGGTGGGTGGCGCGCACAGTCGTCACCTCTACCCCTTGGGCGGTTGGCGCAAGCTTGGTCACGGCCTCGCCCAGCCGCAGATCAAGCCCCTGCGCCAGATGGTGGACGATCGGGCCAAAACCCGGTGTGACCACGGATTCATCGCCCGGAAAGTCCTTGCCGTCATCAAAGTGCCAGGCGGAGAGGCGGCTCCAGTCGCCGGAATATTCATGCTCGATCCGGGTGTTGATCGCCAGCCGCGCGACGCGGCGGTCAAAGTCCGAAAGGTTGCGCCAGGGCTTTGATACCTCAATCGCCGCCTGCAGAGGCAGGTCCGCCTTGGCACGGTCAACGCCCAGGCGCGCGCTTTCGACCAGCTTCAACGCCCGTTTTGCGGCCCTTTGAAACTCAACCTCATGGCCGTGATGGTCAAAGGTCCCCGCACGTTTGTAGCTGGTCGGCGTCATCGTCACGCCCAGCGCCTTGGCTAGCCGGGTCATTGGGTTGCCCTTGGTGCCGTGTATCCAAGCGGCCCCCATGTCGACCGGCAGATCAGGCCAAAGGTGACTGGTATGGCTGCGCCCGCCGATGCGATCGCGCGCCTCGATCACGGTGACGCGGGCGCCGGCGTCCTGCAAGAGGCGGGCCGCCCCAAGGCCCGCCATCCCGGCCCCCAGCACCAGGACATGCGGTTTACTGGCGGACACGGTCGCCCCGTGGATCATAAAGCGGAGCAAGCGAGGGGGTGGCGGGAATGCGGGCATCGCAGACCTCGACCTCCCAGCGGTGGCGGCGCAGCAGGTCGGGGGTGATACCATCGGGATGGTCGACCACCCCAAGGCCGACCGAGGCGCCAAGCGTTGGCCCAAACGCGGCGGCGCGAATATAGCCGACGTCGCGGCCGTCACAGAGGATCGGTTCATTCCCGTGCAGACGTTGGCCCGGGTCTTGCAGCAGGAACTGCACGATCCGCCGGGTCAGAGGACCAGAGGCCTTCTGGCGCAAAAGCGCGTCGCGGCCGATGAAATCGGGCTTGGTGAAATCCACCGCGAAGCCAAGGCCCGCTTGCAAAGGCGTGTCGGTATTGTCGATGTCCACGGCAAAGTCGCGATAGCCTTTTTCCAGCCGCAGGGAGTCAAGCGCCAAAAGCCCGCAGTGGACCGGTTCAACCCCCGCGGCGCGGATCCCCGCGATCAACGCGTCGTGGGCCGCGTGCGAATATTCGGTGGGGATGTAAAGCTCATACCCAAGCTCTCCCATGTAGGTCACCCGGACAACCCGCACCGGGACGGGGCCGATGTCCAGCATCCGGCTGCGCGGAATGGCAGGGCCGCGGTTGACAGATCTTCCCCGGTCATCCCGACCAGAACCTCTCGCGATTTGGGGCCCTGAAGTGACAGGATCGTATAGGCGCTGGTCACGTCGGTCAGAGTGCAGGCTTCATCCCCTTCGGTGTGACGGCGCAGCCAGGCTGGCGTGAAAGCTTGCAGGATATCGCCCGTCACCAACAGGAACTCTTCCGGGCCGTCCGTGTGATCGTCAGGTCCGACAGGATGCCGCCCTGGTCGTTCAGCCATTGGGTGTAGACGTTCTGGCCGATGGCCACGTCGATCTGGTTCGCACTGACCCGGTTCAGCACCTTCAGCGCATCACGGCCCTGAACCAGGAACTTGCCCATGAAGGATTTATCGAACAGGCCCACCGACGTGCGCGTCGCCTGGTGTTCGCGGGCGGCAAGGTCATGCCAGGGCTGGCGGTCGTAGGTATAGGCCACCTTCGGCGGCGGGGCGTCGGGCGAGAACCAGTAGGGCATTTCCCAGCCCGAAAGATCATGGAAGTAGGCGCCCATCGCGGCATAGCGGTCATGCAGGGCAAGGCGGCGTATGCCCCGTGCCGTTGTGTGGTGCCAATGCGGCAGGGGGCTGTAGGTGAAGGTATAGCCGAGCGATTTCGGAATCCGTGCACCAAGGAAAGCCCGCGTCGCCTGATGCGGCCGGGTGCGCGCGATGTCGAGGCCGGTGACATCCTGCGACGAGGCACCGGTGGTGAGCAACTCGGCAACGATATGCCCAACGCCACCTGCGGACAGAATCCCCAGGGAGTTCAAGCCAGTGGCCAGAAACAGCCCGTCAACCTCGGGACTTTGGCCGAGGAGATATGATCCATCGGGGGTAAAGCTTTCCGGCCCGCAGAAGAAGGTCTTGATCCCGGCGGTCTTCATCACCGGATAGCGTTCGAAGGCGGCCTCAAGGAACGGTGTCATCCGGTCCCAGTCCGGCGGCAGGGTCGAAAAGCTGGCATCTTTCGGGATGCCGGTGAGGTTCCAGGTGGCACCTTCAGGCTCAAAGAGGCCAAAGAGCATGCCGCCACCTTCTTCACGGACATAGGTGAACGTCGTCGGGTCCTCGACCACTGGCATGTCGGGGTGCATGCCTGCCAACGGCTCGGTCAGAAGGTAGTAATGCTCAGCCGCTTGCAGGGGCACCGATACGCCGATCTTGGCCCCAAGCTGGCGCGACCACATGCCCGCCGCCAACACCACCTGGTCGGCCTTGATGGTCCCCTGCGGAGTGACAACCGCCGTGACACGTCCACCCGTCACGACAAAGTCCTCAACGGGTGTCCCTTCGAAGATCCGCGCCCCGCCTGCCCGGGCCCCGGCGGCCAGCGCCATCGTCACGTCCACCGGATTGGCACGGCCATCGGTCGGGGTCCAGAAACCCGTTACGATTCCTGCAGTCTCGATCAGGGGGAACTTTGCCTTGATCTCGGCCGGAGAAAGCTCAATCCGTTCAACCCCTTGGGTACGCACGAAATTCGCATCTCGCTTCAGAACCTCGCGCCGGGTGGCGTCGCAAGCCAGATGGATGTGCCCGCATTGCCGAAAGCCGGTGGAGAGCCCGGTTTCTGCAGGCAGGACGTGCTGGTAAAGGTGGCGGGTATACTGCTCAATCCAGATCAGCGTTTCGCTGGACATGCCTCCTGAGGCGATCAGCCCTGCCGCGTGCCATGTCGTGCCCGAGGTCAGCTTGTCCCGCTCCAGAAGCACCACATCGCTGACCCCGAGTTTGCCAAGGTGGTAAGCGATCGAGGTGCCGATGACGCCGCCGCCGATGATGACGATGCGGGCTTGGGTGGGAAGGGTCTGGTTGATCAACATCGGCAGGCTTCTCTTCAGGTCAGAACGGTCAGCGTGTCGCCAAGCTCTACCATGCCATCCTGCTCGACCGAGCAGAAGAGCCCACGCAAGCGCAATGGCAGATTGGCGGGTGCGGTGATCCAGTCATAGGCTACGCGACCGCAGCGCACTTTGCACTTTACACAGCCATCGTTCGGCACGTCGCTGACCCGCATCACCGGCGTGCCAAGGGACAGGAGCGTGCCCAACGGTGGGTTTGCCTCGGTCAGGTTCATGTCGACGGCGATGTTGTCGCCCTGATGGGCCACGCGGTCGCGGTCGCGCCAGGCCAGTTGCAGCACCTGCCAGGGCATGATCGAAACCTGAATCCTTGGATCGGGGCTGCCGTCGGGCAACTCAAGCCTAGGGCGCGACATTTCGAAGTCGCCAACCACGCCAGAGGCGCGGGTCAGGGTCAGGTTTTCGGGAAGGTGCGGGCATTGGGTTTGGGCCGGGCACAGAAGAGATGAATGGCCCCTCGATCCTTTGGGGCAGCAAGGATTGCTGGAAGGGCGGCATCCAGCTCTGCCGCAGTCACGGGGTTTTCGGGGCTTTTGCTCATTCTGTCGCTTCCGTCACAGCGGGGCGCAGCTGCATCAGCCGCGCATGCCAGGCGTCGCAACTGCTGCACTCTGGCGCAATGATCTGTGGGGCGCTGGTACCCTGACCAAAGACCAACACTGCCGAAAGGGCCAGGGCGGCACCGCTGATGACCACCCCACAGGCGCGGGCGGAATGAAACGCGGTCATTCTGCCGCCTGCTGCAATTGGGACGGGGTCACCAACCCCACATCCACCTTGTCGTGCTGCAACGGCAGATCGACGTCTACTGCGCTGTCCAACTCTTGCGCGTAGCGGTGACCGGCATAGGTCGCGGCTGCGATGATAGCGGGGGCCTCGCAATCCCCGATCCGGGCCAGGGTAAAGGGCAGGTCGGCATGGCTGCCGTCAGGCGCGTAGCGCAAGGCGGTGTAAAGGTCATCGACCGGCGTGCGCTGGCCGACCAAGACAAGGCTTGCGGCGGGCAGAAGGCTTTCGCGGCCGCTGTGGGCACAGGCCAGCGTGACATGGGTTCCATCAAACCAGGAGAGTTCATGCGCGGTGAGGAGCGTGATCCCGAGGGTGATCAGATGCCCGGGCACGCGCCAGCCTTCGCCGGTGTTCAGCGTCCAGGGCGAGACACGGTCGTCGGGCGTGACCAGCGTAACCTCAAGTCCGGCGGCGCGGAGCCGTTCGGCGATCACGCCGCCCATGTAATAGCCATCGGCATCATAGACGACCGTCGGACCTTCGGGCAGACGACCGTCCATGATGTCATCCGGCGTGAAGACCGGGGTGGCGTCAGCGGCCACCGGTTCAAACCGCTTGCCGGTAAAGAGGTCGCGCCGCCAGCGCGCGCCGGTCGCGATCACCACATGATCGGCGCCGAATTCACGGATATCTTCGGCCGTCAGGCGGCTTTCGCGGAAAACCTCGACGTTGGGCAGTTTGGCAATCTGGCCTTCGCGCCAGTCGCGCACCCGGATGTATTCGCGCATCCCGGGCAGCGTTGCTTCGCGCACGACCCGCCCGCCCAGCACGCGGCGTTCAGCGCTGCGAAGTTATCCACCGCCGGATCGACGACGCGGCGCTCAAGGCGAGAATCCGTGAGGCAGCCGAGGCGGAAGAGCGCGCCAACTACTCCGGACGCATGCCGCCCGAGTGGATCGAGGCAGATTTGGACCGAGGTGTGGCGAACGCTGTGCTGCGCTCGAGCTTCAACCCACGCCACCTCATCACCCTACCGCTTGTTAGTTAGATAGCTAGCTGGATAGTTCGCACGCCCGCGACCGGCGGGGCGTGTTCGTTTACAGATCGCGCCAGTTCTTGACCCTCACGCCCGACAGGGGAGCGAAGTCCGCGACGTTCTCGGTGAGTACCGTGCGCCGAACTCGCG
>JAAUPC010000168.1 GCA_012036325.1 Paracoccaceae bacterium | reverse complement strand
TGCGGTAGCAGGGCAAAAGCACCCTCATGTCCCAGCCCAGCCCGGCCAGCGCCCCCGGCAGCGCGCCGACCACATCGGCCAGCCCGCCCGTCTTCACCAGCGGCACACATTCCGACGCCACCGAAAGCAACCGCCCGCGAACCTCTTGCGCCCCAGCCATTTTCTGTCCTCAAATATCCCACCGGGGGTCCGGGGGGTGTGAAACCCCCCGGCGCTTGCCACCCGCGCAGCGCCTTCAGGACAACGCCCGCGCCCGCGCGTCAAGCATGTCCTGCGTGATCAACACGATCCCGCCCTCGCTGCGACGGAACCACTTGGTATCTTCCTCCGGGTCCTCGCCGATCACCAAGCCTTCGGGGATCACCACCCCCCGGTCGATCACGCAATTCTTCAACTGCGCCTTGCGGTTGACCACCACCTGCGGCAGCGCCACGACATATTCGAGGCTTGAGAAGGAATGCGTCCTGACCCCGGTGAACAAAAGGCTGTTCGACACGGCCGAGCCCGAGACAATACAATCCCCCGACACCAGTGATGATACCGCCGACCCGCGCCGCCCATCCTCATCATGGATGAATTTCGCGGGCGGCACGATCTCGGCATAGGTCCAGATGGGCCAGGCGCTGTCGTAAAGATCCAGCTTCGGCACGAAATCCGTAAGGTCGATGTTGGCCTGCCAGAAGGCATCAATCGTCCCCACGTCGCGCCAATAGGGTTCGGTTTCCAGCCCGCTCATCACGCAACTGTCGGCGAACTTGTGCGCCACGGCTTTCCCGTTCTTCACGATATGCGGGATCAGGTCGAAGCCGAAATCATGGGTGGAGTTGTCGTCCGACATGTCACTGAGCAACAACTCACGCAAGAAAGCCCAGTCAAAGACATAGATCCCCATACTTGCCAGCGCATGGTCCGGGTCGCCCGGAATGCCCGGCGGGTCCTTCGGCTTTTCCAGGAACGAGGTGATCCGCATCGACTTGTCGACCGCCATCACACCAAAGGCCGTCGCCTCCATCCGCGGCACGGTCAGGCAGCCGATGGTGACATCCGCCCCCGCCTCAACGTGCTGGCGCAGCATCACCTCATAATCCATCTTGTAGATGTGATCCCCCGCCAGGATGATCGCATATTGAATGCCGTAGCTGTCGATGATGTCGATGTTCTGCGCCACCGCATCGGCCGTGCCGCGATACCAGTTCAACTCATCCATCCGCTGCGACGCAGGCAGGATATCCAGATATTCGTTCCGTTCCGCCCGAAAGAAGTTCCAGCCGCGCTGGCAGTGCCGGATCAGGCTATGCGCCTTGTATTGCGTCGCGATCGCCATCTTCCGGATGCCGGAGTTCACGGCATTCGACAGGGCAAAGTCGATGATCCGGGTCTTGCCGCCGAAATAGACCGCTGGCTTCGCGCGCCGGTCGGTCAGTTCTTTCAGCCGGCTCCCCCGCCCGCCCGCCAGCACAAAGGCCATGGCCTGTGATGACAGGCGCTGGTTCGGTCTTGGTTTCATTCTCATCCCTCCCCGGATGGGCGGCTTTTGCCGCCAGACTTCAGTCCTGTATCAGATAGACTGCCGACAGCGGCGGCAGCGTGACAAGCGCTGATTGCACCTGCCCGTGCCAAGGCGTCTTTTCCGTGGTCACCCCTCCCAGGTTGCCACGGTTGCCCCCGCCATAGGCCTCGGCGTCCGTGTTCAGAAGTTCGCGCCATTTGCCCGCCGCAGGCAGGCCCAAACGGTATTTCCGCTCCAGCGGGGTCATGTTGACGACGGCCACCACCGTCTTGTCGTCCGGCCCGCCCTTGCGGACGAAGGCAAAGACCGACGCCTCGGCATCGTTGGACTCGATCCAGTCAAAGCCTTCGGGCCGGCAGTCGTTCACATGCAAGGCAGGCGTGTCGCGGTAAACCCGGTTCAGGTCGCGTACCAGGCGCTGCATGCCCTTATGTTCCGCAATATCAAGCTGATGCCAGTCCAGGCTCTGGTTGTGGTTCCATTCCGCGCCTTGGGCAAATTCCTGCCCCATGAACAGAAGTTTCTTCCCCGGATGCGCCCACATGAACCCGTAATAGGCCCGCAGGTTGGCGAACTTCTCCCAAGCCGTGCCCGGCATCTTTGACAGCATGCTGCCCTTGCCATGCACAACCTCATCATGGGAAACCGGCAGCAGGTAGTTTTCCGAATAGGCATACACCATGCCAAAGGTCATCTGGTGGTGGTGGTACTTCCGGTAAAGCGGGTCCTTCTGCATGTAGGACAGGGTGTCGTTCATCCACCCCATGTTCCACTTGAACCCAAAGCCAAGGCCCCCCCAATTCGCAGGCCGAGACACGCCGGGAAAGGCCGTCGATTCCTCGGCTATCGTCATGATGCCCGGCACTTCGCCGTAAGCCGTGATGTTCGTCGTGCGCAGAACGTCTATCGCCTCATAGTTTTCCCGGCCGCCATCGCGGTTCGGGATCCATTCGCCATGCTTGCGGGAATAGTCGAGGTAAAGCATGCTGGCCACCGCATCGACCCGCAGCCCATCGATGTGGTATTCCTCCAGCCAATACAAGGCGTTACTGACGAGGTAGTTCTTCACCTCAACCCGGCCGTAGTTGTAGATCAGGGTGTTCCAGTCCTGATGAAACCCCTCGCGCGGGTCGGCGTGTTCGTAAAGCGCCGTGCCATCGAACCGGCCAAGACCATGCGCATCGGTCGGAAAATGCCCCGGCACCCAGTCCAGGATCACACCAAGGCCCTTTCGGTGTGCTGCATCCACGAAGGCCCGGAATTCTGACGGCGTCCCATGCCGGATCGTCGGGGCAAACATGCCGACCGGCTGATACCCCCATGATCCGTCAAACGGGTATTCGCTGACCGGCAGACATTCGATATGGGTGAACCCCATGTCGGCCACGTAATCCACCAGTTGCTCAGCCAGTTCCAGATAGCTCAGCATCCGGTTCCCCGGCGCCCGCCGCCATGAGCCGAGATGCACCTCGTAAACGCTGATGGCTGCGTCAATCGTATGCGCCGCCGCGCGGGATTTCATCCAACCAGCATCCCCCCACGCCCCACCGATTTTCCTGACAACGCTGGCATTTGCCGGCGGATGTTCAGACCCGAAGCCCACCGGATCGGCCTTCAAGGGCAGGATCGCGCCATGAGGGCCCTTGATCTCATACTTGTAGGTCGTGCCTTCGCTCAGCCCGGGGATGAAAATCTCCCACACGCCGGTTGGCCCGCGCCTGCGCATCGGGTGGCGGCGGCCATCCCAGATGTTGAAATCGCCCACGACAGACACGCGCTCGGCATTCGGGGCCCAGACCGCGAAATGCACGCCCGCCACCCCTTCATGGGTGATCGGATGCGCGCCCAGAACCTGCCACAGCCGCTTGTGCGTGCCTTCGCCGAGGAGGTACTCGTCCAGCTCTCCTAGCACGGGGCCAAAGCGGAAGGGGTCATCAAATTCCCATTCCGTCCCAAAGCCTTGCGCGCGGAACTTGTAGCTGGCCTTTCGCGCCATGTGATGCGTGAACACCCCCGGCACATCGGGGTAAGGCAGCGCCTCTTGCGCCTCTTTCCCGGTCACGACCCACAGCTTTTCCGCCCCGGGCACGAAGGCTGTGACCTCCCACCCTTTTGCCGCCTTGTGCGGCCCCAGAACGGCGAAGGGGTCACCATGCCAGCCGCCGGCAATCGCCTCGGCGGCCCTTTTGTCCAGTGTCGTCTCAGCCATGCTTTCCTCCCCGAAAGCGCGTCAGAGCGCGGATGTCGCTTGCCAGATTTCGTCCATATAGCTGCGGATCGTGCGGTCGGATGAAAAGAACCCGCTGCGCGCGGTGTTCAGCGCGGCCATGCGCCACCAGCGGCTTGGGTCGGCGTAAGCCACGTCCACCTCACCTTGCGCGGCGTGGTAGGCGGCAAAGTCGGCAGCCACAAGGAAGTAGTCGTGGTGCCAGACCCGGTGCACAAGCCCATGATACCGCTCAGGTTCTTCAGGGTTGAACCGCCCTTCGGCGATCATCTGCAGCACGTCCTGCAAAGGTTGGCTCGCCTCGATCGCCTTCTTGGAATGATCCGGATCCTCACGCCGCCTGGTCACCTCGGCGGCGGTCAGACCGAAAAGGAAGAAGTTCTCGGCCCCAACCTCAGCCAAAATCTCGACATTCGCGCCGTCCAGCGTGCCGATGGTCGGGGCACCGTTCATCATGAACTTCATGTTCCCGGTCCCCGACGCCTCTTTCCCGGCGGTGGAGATTTGTTCCGACAGGTCTGACGCCGGGATCACCCGTTCTGCCATGCTAACGTTGTAATTCGGCGGGTAGATGATCTTGAGCAGGTCGCCCGTGACTGGATCACTGTTAACAACCCCCGCCACATCATTGATAAGGCAGATGATTTCCTTCGCGACCGCATAGCCGGGTGCTGCCTTCCCACCGAAGATCCGCACGCGCGGCACCCATGGCCCCTTGGGGTTCGCCCGGATCTTGTTCCAATGCGCGATGGTTTCCAGGATGTTCAGAAGCTGGCGCTTGTATTCATGGATCCGCTTGATCTGCACGTCAAAGAGGGCATCCGGGCTGATCTTCACACCCAGCTCTGCCCCGGCCCAGTTCGACAATTCCACCTTGTTCACCCGCTTCGCCACCGCAAAGGCCGCGCGGAACCCGGCATCCTCGACATGCGGCTCAAGCTCGCGCAAGCGGTCAAGGTCCGCCTCCCAGCCCGCACCGATGGTGTCGGTGATCAGGCCCGCCAAGGGCTTGTTCGCCATCCGCAGCCAGCGCCGGGGCGTCACGCCATTGGTCTGGTTGACGATCCGCCCGGGGTGCAGCCGGTGCAGTTCCGGGAAAAGGTTCTGCTTCACAAGGTCGGAATGCAGGGCCGAAACACCATTCACCTTGTGGCTCATGATGAAGGCCAACTCGCCCATTCGCACTTCCTGGTGCTTGACGATGCCTACATAATGCGGGCGGTTTGGATAGGCGCGGCGGTGCCAGCTGTCGATCTTTTCGACATCTGCATATGGCGCGGCAGCACGTTGCCAAAGGTAAAAGTCGCCCATTTTTCAAGGGCTTCCGGCAAAAGCGTGTGGTTGGTATAGCCAAGGCACGCGCGCGCAATGGTCAGCGCCTCATCAAAAGGCACGCCATGCACGTCCTGCAAGAGGCGGATCAGCTCCGGCCCCGCAATCGCCGGATGCGTGTCGTTCATCTGGATCGCGACATATTTCGGCAAGGCGCGCAGGTCGCTATGCGAGGTGAGGTAACGGCGCAGGATGTCCTGAAGCGCGGCTGAGGTCAGGAAAAACTCCTGCTTCAGGCGCAACTCCTTGCCCTGATAGGTGGTGTCGTCGGGGTAAAGCACGCGGCTCAGCGTCCGCGCCAGCGTTTCCGGCTCAGCCGCCGCCGTATAGTCCCCCCGGTTGAACCGCTCCAGATCGAACTGGCTGGTGGCTTTCGCCCCCCAAAGCCGCAAGGTGTTGGCCCATTTGCCCTGCCAGCCGACCACAGGGGTATCATATGCCTCGGCGGTCACGGTTTCGGCCGGGTACCAGGTGTCCACGCCATCCTTCGTTTCGACATGGCCCTTGAAGCCGATGGTATAGGCGCTTTCGGGGCGCGGGAAATCCCAAGGATGCTCCTGCGCCAGCCAGTTTTCCGGGCTTTCGACCTGACGTCCGCCTTCAAACCGCTGGAAAAACAACCCATGTTCATAGCGGATGCCATAGCCGTAGGCCGGGCAGCCCAAAGTCGCCATTGATTCCATGAAGCAGGCCGCCAACCGCCCAAGGCCGCCGTTCCCTAAGGCCGCATCGGGTTCATCCCCGATCACCGCGCGCAGGTCCTGGCCCATCGCCGCCATCGCCTCGACCGCCTGATCGTAAAGGCCAAGGTTGATCGTGGCGTCCTCAAGGATCCGGCCGATCAGGAATTCCATCGACAGGTAATAGACGCGCTTGCGATCCTCGGCCCAGGTCCTGCGGGTGGACGAGAACCAGGGGTCCACGATCCGGTCACGCACGGCATGGCTAAGCGCCATGCGCCAGTCATGCAGACTGGCGTGATCCGCATCCTTGCCGACCGTGAAGGTCAGATGGCGCAGGATGTCGGATTGCAACAAGTTGGCGGTCAGGGGGGCGGTCACGGGTTTGTCCAGCAAAACGGGCACTTTCCAAAGGTTGCAGGCAGCAGCAGGTTGTCCGGGTCGGGTCTCAGCGAAGCGCCGGGCGGGCGATCTGGTCTTCCTTCATCAAGCCTAAGCGCCGCGCGGCGGCGGTCAAGCAATCTTGCGGGTCGGCTGTCCGGGGTCGGACTGGCAGGTTGTTGGTGGATCACCCCTCAAACCGCTTTTGTGTTACCGCAAACATCGCCCCTGTGCACAGGTTTTTTTCGGCGGATACTCAGATATTTTTCATATTCAAAGCGCTTTGAAAAGACTGCCACCGCGGACCCCATGC
Source organism: Paracoccaceae bacterium (assembly GCA_012036325.1). Classification (GTDB taxonomy): domain Bacteria; phylum Pseudomonadota; class Alphaproteobacteria; order Rhodobacterales; family Rhodobacteraceae; genus Tabrizicola. The sequence goes on along the minus strand of JAAUPC010000168.1, from coordinate 1,057 downwards.
TGTCAAAGGTAAACCACGGCCGCTGGCGAGGCCGGTCTGTGGACCGGCTGCCACGACAATGTGCAACCCTGCCAAGGATCGCGCCGACCGAAGAACGGCTTGACCTTCCGCGCCCAAGGATGACCATACATTCAAGGCCGCTTTGCACAAGGATCTGACGGATGACCACCCTTTCCATTCCGGACATGAGCTGCAACCACTGCCGGGCCGCTGTGGAACAAGCGCTTGCGGCGGTTCCCGGCGCGGGGCAGGTGACGGTCGATCTTGCCGCCCGCGCGGCCACCCTGAGAAACCGCCGTCGTCTTGTAGAGCGTGTCGAGCTCCGCGAGCCGGGCTTTTTGCTCCGGGCTGAGCGGCTTTTCCTGCGGCTCGGATTTGGCGAGCCGTTCCATCGCGAGTTCGTAGGCGCTTTTCATCGGATCAATTTGGACTCTTGTCGGACAGTTTCAGTCACACGCGCAGCTTATCCGCAGCGCGCGCCGCTGAACACTCATTACTGGAGATACACCTTCCCATCCTCGACGCGCACGGGGATGCAGGTGGTGCGCGCCACCATCTCCATGCCCGAGAAGACGAAGGTCACGCTCTCCCTCGGGATGCGCGGCATCGACACCAGCGGCCCGGGTCCTTCGCGGCTGGTACGTCGTCATGCACGACGGCGCGAGGGCACGTGCGTCACGGTGCCGCCCAACTACACGACCTACGGCGACGACACGTTCCAGCTGCTGCCCGACCTCCTGCTCGTCGTCGTGGTCGCCCTCGGGCTCCTTCGGGGATCGATCCGGGTGCCGTCCTCGGGTTCGTCGGCGGGCTCGTCGTGGATCTCGTCACGCTCGGCACGCTCGGTGTCTCGTCGCTCGTCCTCACGCTCGCCGGCTTCTGGGCGGGGCGTGAACGTGCCGGTGCTCGAAGTCGAGTCTTACGAAGCCGACGACCTGTTGGCGACCATCGCCCACCAGACCGGCGAGCTCGATGGCGACTGCTATCTGGTCACCGGCGACAAGGACACCCAGGTCCCGGCCGATGCGAACTTCGCCAAGATCAAGGCCTCGCAACC
>JAAUPC010000167.1 GCA_012036325.1 Paracoccaceae bacterium | reverse complement strand
GAAACTGTCGCCTGCGCCAGTGGGCTTGAGGGCCGCGGTCGGATAGATGCCCGTCGCAAACTCACCTTCCCGGGTGAAGGTAACCGCGCCCTTTTCGCCCCGCTTGTAGACCACGATCTGCGCGCCATCGGCAATCAGGCTGCGGGCCTTTTCCAGGCCTTGGTCAAAGTGGCCGGCCATGAAGCCAAACTCCACATCATTGCCGACGATCACATCGCACAGGGCGGCAGCGCGGGAGTAGACCATTGACGCCTCGGTGGCTGAGGGCCAGGAATAGGGCCGGTAGTCCACGTCAAAGATCAGGGGCAGACCGGCAGCGCGGGCCAGGTCAAAGGCCCGAAAAGCCGCATTGCGCGAGGGGTCAGCGGCAAGGACGGTGCCGGTGGTGATGAGGGCAGAAAAGGCGCTGTAATCCACCGCCTCCACATCCGCCACGGTCATCGCAAAATCGGCAGCGTTGTTGCGGTAGATGACGGATTGGCAATTCTCAGCCCGCGTTTCCACCACGGCCAGCGAATTGCGCGCCTCACCCCCCACGGGGCGGACATGGGTTCGGTCAATACCGTAGGCGTCAAGCTGCGCCAGGCAGAAGCGCCCCACGGCATCATCCGAAACCCGCGTGACCAGGCCTGCACGGCAGCCCTGCCGCGTGAGGGCCACCGCGATATTGGCTGATGAACCGCCAAGCGCGGTAGAAAAGCGCGTTGCATCCTCAATCCTTGTGCCTGGTGGATCAGCGTATAGGTCCATTCCCGCCCGGCCGATGACCAGAAAGTTCCGCCCGGCAAGGCGCGCAAGATCGGCCATCAGACGCCCTGCCTTTGGGCAGCACGGCCGGCCTCAACCTCGGCGTGTTTGGCGCGGACGTCGGCACTGTCCGAGACTTCTGCCGTGCCAATCTCCCACCAGGCGTGGCCTTGGGTGGTCCAGCCCTCATAGGGATCGACCTGCATCACGATGACGCTGGTCTTCGCGGCCGCCTTGGCGCGCTGGAATGCTTCCGCCAGTTCAGCCGGGTTTGCGACCGTTTCCGCATTGGCCCCCATTGCGCGGGCGTGGGCTTCGAAGTCCACCGCAAAGGGGGCGTCGACTGTCGGGCAGTCCTTGATCAGGTTGTTGAAACTGGCTTGCCCGGTGTTCATCTGCAGCTTGTTGATCACGGCAAACCCGCCATTGTCCAGGACCAGGACAATCAGCTTTTTCCCCGTCAGGACAGAGGAGTAGATGTCAGAGTTCATCAAAAGATAGCTGCCGTCGCCCACAAAGACGATCGTATCGCGTTCCGCTTCACCTTCGGCCTGGGCGATCCGCGCGCCCCAGCCTCCGGCAATCTCATACCCCATGCAGGAAAAGCCGAACTCGACATCCACCGTGCCGATCCCAAGGGTGCGCCAGTTGGCCGTCACCTCGGCGGGCAGACCACCTGCCGCCGTCACCACCCGGTCGCGCGGATGGCATAGCGCGTTCACCACGCCGATCGCTTGGGCATAGGAGTTCGGCCGGTTGCCATGCGCCACATTGCCCGCAACGTAGTCATCCCAGGCCTTGCGCTCGGCCTGGGCCTTTGTGGCCCAGTCGGCTGGTGCGCCGTGGCCGGTCAGGGCCGAACCCAGCGCCAGAAGCCCCAGCTTGGCATCGCCGACCACGGCTAGCGACTGGTGCTTCGCCGCATCGTGCCGCCCGGCATTCAGGCCGATCAGCCGGGCATCCGGCGCAAAGACCGTCCAACCGCCGGTCGTGAAATCCTGCAGCCGGGTGCCCACGGCCAACACAACATCTGCCGCGCCCGCGATGGCGTTCGCGCTGTCTGACCCGGTCACGCCCAAGGGGCCGATGTTCAAGGGATGGTCGGCCAGAAGGTTCGCCCGCCCCGCAATGGTTTCAACCACGGGAATGCCATGCGCCTCGGCAAAGGCAGTCAGTTCGGCCACGGCACCCGAATATTGCACCCCACCCCCCGCCACGATCACCGGGCGCTTGGCCGTGCGCAGGAGGGCCGCAGCCTCGGCAATTTCCAAGCTGTCGGGCGTCTGGCGGCGGATACGGTGGACACGGCGTGCAAAGAACGCCTCAGGGTAGTCATAGGCCCAGCCTTGCAGGTCTTGCGGCAGGCCAAGGAAGGCGGGGCCGCAATCGGAGGGGTCCAGCATGGTGGCAAGGGCTGCGGGCAAGGATTGCAGGATTTGCGCGGGGTGGGTGATGCGGTCCCAGTACCGGCTGACTGCCTTGAAGGCGTCGTTCAGGCCCAGCGCGGGTTCCCGAAATGCTCCAGCTGCTGCAAGACCGGGTCGGGCAGGCGGGTCAGGAAGGTATCGCCGCACAGCATCAGCATCGGCAGGCGGTTGGCATGGGCAAGCGCGGCGGCGGTCAAAAGGTTCGCGGTGCCGGGCCCCGCACTTGCCGTGCAGAACATGAAGCGGCGGCGCAGGTGGTACTTGGCATAAGCGGCGGCGGCAAAGCCCATGCTTTGTTCGTTCTGGCCCCGGTAAAGGGGCAGTTCCTTGTGAACCGGATACAGCGCTTCACCCAGGCAGGGCACATTGCCATGGCCAAAGATGCCGAAACCACCGCCACAGATGCGGGTCTCGACCCCGTCAATCTCGATATATTGGGCCAAAAGCCAGCGCACGATGGCCTGGGCCACTGTCAGCCTGATCGTTTCGCGCATCGCTTGCTCTCCCGCAGTCAATCCGGCAGCCTGAAGGGGGCTTGCGCGGTCCACAGACGCAGGATACAGCTTTTGCAACCGGTTGCAATACTGGTGCACGGAGGGGCAGCAATGGCAGAGATCGGGATCGGGCTGGTCGGCGGCGGCTATATGGGCAAGGCCCATGCTGTAGCCCTGTCGGCGGTCGGGACCGTGTTTGACACGGTCCTGCGCCCCAGGCTTGAGGTGATTGCCGCGACCAGCGAAGCCTCGGCCATGCGCTATGCCAAAGCTTACGGCTTTGCCCGCGCCGCGCGCGATTGGCAGGACCTTGTCGCTGATCCGAAGGTTCAGGCGGTGGTCATCGCCTCACCCCAGTCCACCCACCGGGCGATTGCCGAAGCGGCCTTTGCGGCCGGAAAGCCGGTGTTCTGCGAAAAGCCGCTGGGGGCATCGCTTGCGGATGCCAAGGCCATGGTCGCGGCCGCTGAGGCCAGCGGTCTGCCGAACATGATCGGCTTCAACTATGTCCGTACCCCGGCGACGCAGTTCGTCCGCCACTTGCTGGCCGAAGGGTCGATTGGCACCGTGACCTGGTTCCGGGGTGAGCATACCGAGGATTTTCTGGCTGACCCCACCATGCCCGCGACATGGCGCACGACAGGCCGGGCGAATGGCTGTATGGGCGACCTTGCCCCGCATCCCGTGAACTGCATGCTGGCGTTGATGGGCCCGGTGGCCGAGCTGACCGCGCGGATTGAGACTGTGCATGCCACCCGCCCGGGCCCCTCTGGCCCCGTTGCCGTGACCAATGACGATCACGCCCAGATCATGCTGCGCTTTCAGGGCGGGGCCATGGGGCATCTTTACATAAGCCGCACCGCGACGGGGCGGAAGATGGGCTATGCCTATGAAATCCATGGCACTAAGGGCTCCATCCGGTTCGATCAGGAAGACCAGAACGCCATCCACCTGTACCGCGCCGAGGGGCCGGAGGCCACACGCGGCTTTACCCGTATCCTGACCGGGCCGTCGCATCCTGATTACCTCGCCTTCTGCCAGGGCCCCGGCCATGGCACCGGTTATCAGGACCAGATCATCATCGAAGCGAAGGACTTCCTGCATGCAATCAACTCGGGCCAGCCGGTCTGGCCCACCTTCCGCGATGGCCTTGCAGTCAGCCAAGTGATCGACACCGCCTTCCAGGCGTCAGACAGCGGCCGCTGGCACGCCGTCCCCAGACATGAGGACCCCATGACCATCCGTATCGGAAATGCGCCCTGCTCCTGGGGCGTGGAATTTGCAGGCGATCCGCGCAATCCGCCTTGGCGGCAGGTCCTTAAGGACTGCGCCGCTGCAGGCTATAAGGGGATCGAGCTTGGCCCTATCGGCTTCATGCCCGAAGACCCTGAGGTTCTGAGTGAGGCTTTGGCCGATAGCGGTCTGACGCTGATCGGCGGCGTGGTGTTCCGCCCCTTCCATGATCCTGCAAAGTGGGATGAGGTGATGGACGCCGCGACCCGTACCTGCAAGGCGCTGGTGGCGCATGGCGCAAGGCATCTGGTGCTGATCGACAGCATCTCCCCCCGCCGCGCGCCGACAGCCGGCCGTGCCGATGCGGCCGAACAGATGGACCAAGCCGAATGGTCGGCCTTCCGCGACCGCATCGCCACCGTGGCCCGGATGGGGGCGGAGGAATATGGCCTGACCGTCGGCATCCACGCCCATGCCGCAGGCTTCATCGACTTTGAACCGGAACTGGAGCGGCTTTTGGATGAAGTAGATGACAGCATCCTGAAGATCTGTTTCGACACCGGCCACCATTCCTATGCAGGCTTTGACCCGGTGGCCTTCATGCGCCGCCACATGGGCCGCATCTCCTATATGCATTTCAAGGACATAAATCCGGTTGTCAAAGCAGACGCCATCGCGAATTCCACCGGATTCTATGACGCTTGCGGACAGAGCATCTTCTGCAACCTTGGCCAAGGCGACGTGGACTTTCCTGCTGTGCGGCAGATTCTGCTGGACGCTGGTTTCGAAGGATGGTGCACGGTCGAGCAGGACTGCGACCCGACGCTGGACGTGAGCCCGATCGACGACGCGCGCAAAAACCGCGCCTACCTGCAATCCATCGGCTTCTGAGGGACCCATATCATGGCAAGACTGAACTGGGGCATGATCGGCGGGGGTGAGGGCAGCCAGATCGGCCCCGCCCACCGCCTGGGCGCGCTTGCCGACGGGCATTTCAACCTGGTCGCCGGAGCGTTGGATCACCGCGCCGAAGCAGGGCGAGACTACGCGCAACGGTTGGGTGTCGCCGCAGACCGCGCCTATGGCGACTGGCAGGAAATGCTGGCCGGCGAACGCAACCGCACGGACCGCTGTGACCTTGTGACCGTGGCCACCCCGAACTCCACCCATTTCGAAATCACCAAGGCTTTCTTGGAGGCAGGGTTCAACGTCTTGTGCGAAAAACCGATGACGGTGACGGTGGAAGAGGGCGAAGAGATTGTCCGCATAGCTGCAAGGACCGGGAAAATCTGCGCGGTCAACTACTGCTATTCTGCCTATCCGATGATCCGTCAGGCCCGCGCGATGGTCCGCAACGGCGACATCGGCAAGGTCCGGTTGGTGGTCACCAACTTCAGCCACGGTCACCATGGCGATGCTGCGGATGCCGACAACCCGCGTGTCCGCTGGCGCTATGATCCAGCAATGGCCGGTGTCTCCGGCCAGTTCGCCGACTGCGGCATCCATGCCCTGCACATGGCCAGCTTCATCTGCGATGACGAGGTCGAAAGGCTCTCGGCCGACTTTGCTTCGACCATCCCTTCGCGCCAGCTGGAGGATGACGCGATGGTCAACTTCCGCCTGTCCAAAGGCACGGTGGGGCGGCTTTGGACCTCTTCGGTCGCGATTGGTCGGCAACACGGCTTCGACATCCAGGTCTTTGGCGAGACCGGCGGGTTCCGCTGGGCATCCGAACAGCCGAACCAGCTGATCTACACCCCGGTCGGTGGCCGCACGCAGATCATGGAAAAAGGTGAGGGCGGGCTTTACGACGACGCCAAGCGCCTTTCCCGTGTGGCGATTGCCCACCCAGAAGGGTTTCCGCTGGCCGTGGCCAACATCTACTGCGATCTGGCCGATGCCATCCGCGGCACGGCGCGCGACGGGTTACCCACAGCCTCGGCAGGGGTGCGGTCCATGGCAGCGGTGCATACCGCAGTTGCTTCGGCAAAGGCGGGTGGAGCCTGGCTCGACGCCCGCCCGCCGATGTTCCGCTAATCGCGATTTTTCGCAGAAAAATCGTGCCGGAGCCGTCAAAGGCTCCGGTCCGGGGCTTTCAGAAACTCAGTGTCGCCAACGGCCGGGCGTAGGGTCATGCGGTCGATCACCCGGCAGGGGAAAAGGCGCACTTCCGGCGCGCGATCGGGCGCTTCAATCGTTTCGACCACAAGGTCGATGGCCGCTGAAATGATCTCGGCCACCGGCTGGCGGATGGTGGTCAGCCCGATGTTCTGCCAACGCGACATTTCCATGTCGTTCAACCCGATCAGCCCGATGTCCCCTGGGACCGACAGCCCCGCCGCCTGAATGGCGCTCAGGGCGCCGACAGCCAGCAAGTCATCGCCGCAGAAATAGGCTTCTTCCAGGGGGGCGGTCAGGAGCCGCTCCATCGCATCCCGGCCTGCATCGTAGGTGTAGGCGCTGGCATAGCTGGCACTGACCGTTATCCCCGGTTCGGCCTGCAGACGGCCCAGAAACCCTGCCGCCCGGTCTTGCGTTGAGGTGGCACTTTCCGGCCCACCCAGAAACCCGACACGGCTGTAGCCGCGCGCGATCAACGCCTCAGCCGCCATGCGCCCGCAGGCGATGTTGTCGATGCCCACCACATGCACCGATGGCGCAGAACTTTGGCGGCCAAAGGCGTGCACCACCGGCAGGCCCGCACTGCGGAACGATCCGGCAAAGCTGGCGGGCAGGGTGGAGGAGGCGACGATCACCCCGTCGACCGAATATTGCCGCAGCATCCGCAATGAGGTTTCAGGATCCGTCGCATCGCTCAGGTTGACAAGAAGCGGCCGCAGTCCCCGGTCCTGCAGCCCCCGGGTGAACAGATCGAACACCTCAAGGATCAGCGGATTATGAAAGTTGTTGGCGATCAGACCAATCAGCTTGGTCCGCCCCGTGGTCAGGCTTGAGGCCAGCGCATTCGGCGCATAGCCAAGGTCGCTTGCGGCCTGTTCGACCTTGGCCCTCGTTCTGGCCGAGACTGAGGCCCCGTCAGTAAAGGTGCGCGACACGGCTGACCGTGACACGCCCGCCCGTTCCGCCACCTCTTTCAGCGTAACCGCCATCGTTCATCCCTGTCCGGCCCTGCCTGACCCGCAGCATAGCGGCATGGCCGGGTGCTTGACCATGGCGGACCGTCGCCAGCAAGGTCTGGCCTGCGCTGCGGTCCGGGCCGCTTCCGGCTGGGCCAGCAACCGACATCAACGCAAACACTGGCAAGCCACCAATCCGAGGAAAAAGCCGCGCCCGGTCTGATCCGCTCTGACGGCTCTCGCGGACCCGTGCTGCCGGCTTTAGTGGCTTTCCCCGCGCTTTGTCATCATCCGCGCGATGTTCTCGGCCAACATCATCGTCGCGGCATTGGTGTTGCCTGCGATGATCCCCGGCATGATCGAAGCATCAATCACCCGCAACCCTGCCACACCGCGCACCTTGCCTTCCGGATCGACAACCGAACGGTCATCTCGCCCCATCCGGCAAGTGCCCACGGGGTGATATATCGTCTCGGCCGGGCGCGGATGTCGGCGATCAGGTCTGCTTCGGCCTGAACCTCGGG
>JAAUPC010000166.1 GCA_012036325.1 Paracoccaceae bacterium | reverse complement strand
TCACCTGGCGCTCCGTCAGGATCCAGCCCGGCGCGATGGAATTCACCCGAATGCCGCGCGCCGCCGACTTCGCGCGCCAAGGATTTCGTCAGGCCCTGCACGGCGGATTTGGCGGTCGTATAGCAAATCAGCCCGGCCGCACCCTGCATCCAGCTGGTAGACCCCATGTTGAGGATCACGCCCCCTTGTGCCATGTCCCCCATCACCGCCTGCGCGGCAAAGAACTGGTGGCGCAAGTTGGTGTTGATCCGGGCGTCCCAGTAGTCGGGGGTGACCTCCTCGGCGGGCAGGCGATCATCGTTGCCGGCATTGTTGATCAAAGCCGTGATCGGTCCGATTTCGGCCCGCAGGGCGGACACGGCGGCCCGCAATGCCGAAATGTCGGTCAGGTCGGCAACGGCAAAGGCAGGGCGATTGCCGGTGGAAGCTTCGACCACATCCGCCACCCGCGCGCTTTCCGTGGCGTTGATGTCGATGAAGCCGACGCGCGCACCCTGGGCGCAGAACGCCTCGACCAGATACATGCCGATCCCCGAACCGCCGCCCGTGATCAGGACGCTCTTGCCAGCGAGGCTTGGGTAACTGGCCGCAGCGATCACCTTCGGCACCAGTTCGGGGTGATCCGATGTTTCCAGGTTCATGCCGCGTCGGCCCTGCCCTTGGCCAGATGCAGCGTGCTGCCATCGGCGCGGAAGGCATAGGCGCTGGACAAGTCGAACGTGACATCGACCTGCGCGCCGCGTGTCAGACGCATCTCGCCTTGCAAGCGCACCATCAGCGGACGCTCGGCCCCCGGCAGGTCCACGATCGCGAAGGTATCGGAACCGAGATGTTCGGTTGTTTCGACCGTGCCGCGCAGAACCCCTGCCCCGTCGGTGCCCAGGCGCAGATGTTCCGGCCTGACGCCGATCTCGGCCAGGCCGTCGGGCAGATCGGTTGCTCGCAATCCGCCGCCCGACAGGGACAGTCCCTCGGCCACTTGCGCGGCCGTCAGGAAATTCATCTTGGGCGAGCCGATGAACCCCGCGACGAAGCGATTTCGCGGGCGATCATACAATTCGATCGGACTGCCGACCTGTTCGATGACCCCGTCGCGCATGACGACGATCTTGTCGGCCAGCGTCATCGCCTCCACCTGATCGTGGGTGACGTAGATCATCGTCGTCCCGAGCCGGTCCTTGAGGCGCGCGAACTCCATCCGCATGTCCACGCGGAGCGAGGCGTCGAGATTCGACAGCGGTTCGTCGAACAGGAACACCTCGGGCTCCCGCACGATGGCGCGTCCGATGGCCACGCGCTGACGCTGGCCACCCGACAATTGCCGCGGCTTGCGGTCGAGCAGATGGTCGATCTTCAGGATCGCGGAGGCGGTCTGCACCCGACGGGCGATTTCCGCCTTCGGCGTCTTCGCGAGTTTCAGCGCATAGCCCATGTTGTCGGCCACGCTCATATGCGGGTAGAGCGCGTAGGACTGGAACACCATGGCGATGCCGCGCTTGGACGACGGCACGTCGTTGATGACCTCGTCGCCCATCATCAGCGTGCCGGAGGTCACCTCGTCCAGCCCGCAGATCATCCGCAGCAGCGTGGATTTCCCACAACCCGACGGGCCGACGAAGACGACGAATTCCCCGTGCCGGACATCAAGGTTGATGTCCTTCAGCACCTCGACATTGCCATAGCGCTTGCACAGGCTTTCGATTTTCAGGCCAGCCATCGGTATCCCTCCCTCAACGCCCTGAAGCCGACATTACCCGGCGAAAACATGAACTTCCTGACCCGTCACATCCGTCTTCACCGCCAGGACGCAGCCCGAAAGGGGGGCGTCCGACAGCTGCTGCGCAGACAGGCGGATGCGTGCCGTCGTCACGAACAGCGTGCGGAGGTCAGGACCGCCAAAGCAGCAACTGGTCGGACGCGGCACCGGAACGTCGATTTCCGCTCAAGCACCGCGTCGGGCGCATAGCGGCGGATCGCCCATCCATCCCACATCGCCACCCAGAGATGGCCATCGCTGTCCACGCATAGCCCGTCTGGCGAGCCGTCACCTGCCGCGAACTGCACGAAGGGACGCTGGTTCGCGAGGGTTCCGGCGTCCAGGTCGAAATCGAACGCCCAGATCACCCGCTTGCCGCTGTCAGTGAAATAGAACGTGCGGTTGTCCGGGCTCCACCCCATGCCGTTGGAAACCGACGTTCCCTGCAGCATCCGCTCGTGCGTCCCGTCCGCCTCCACCCGCCAGAGGTTGCCCCGGCCCGGCTGCGTATCGATGGCCAGCGACCCAACCCAAAGGCGCCCTCTCGCGTCGCACTTGCCATCGTTGAAGCGGTTGCCGGAAATGTCCGCCTCCGGCTCGCACAGGGTTGCGATCTGGCCGGACGGCGACAGGGTCTTGATCCCCGTCTCGGTGGCGCAGATGTATCCGCCCGAGGCTTTCGGGATCGCGACACCGACCAGTTCCGGCATCGGGCGCATCGTCCGTTCGCCGGTCGCTGGGTCGCCCACGACGATGCTGGGCGCCAGGATATCGACCCAGACCAGTTGCTGGTCCCTGGCGGACCAAAACGGACCTTCGCCCAGGAAATCCTCGCCCGGAATGACGCAGGTGACATCGTCGCGCACGAGGCCGAGCGGTTTGGGTTGCACCGAAATGGACATGGACAGTTCCCCGACATTTCCCGCGATCCGTCGCGCCGCTTCGATCACTTCGCGGCCAAGCGCGTGCAGACGCTCGGGTGACAGCCGGTAGGACGGGCCGATGATGCCCACCGCGCCGATCGGATGCGCCCGATGGTCGAGGATCGGGGCCGCGACGGCGCTCACATCCTCGTGCTGCTCGCTGATCGACACGGCATAGCCGCGCGCCTTGATGATGTTCAGTTGCTGATCCAGATCGCCGTTGGAGACGATGGTGTTGTCGGTGAAGGCCACCAGCCCGCCTTCGAAGATCAGGGCGCGCCGTTCACTGGCGCTCAGATGCGCGGCCATCGCCTTGCCGAGCGCCGTCGCATGGATCGCCGAGCGAGAGCCGACACCGTTGCCGATCCGCACCTGACGCTGCGGGTTGCGCTGGTCGATATAGAGCACCTTGTCACCATCGAGGATCCCGAGGCGCACGGCCTCCTTCGACAGGGCGACCAGACGCGCCAGTTCCGGCTCAGCCGCGCCGCGCAGGTCGAACTGGTCCCAGACGCGATGCGCAAGTTGAAAGGGACGCGAGCCAAGCTTGTAGGTCTGATCGTGGAGGTTGATCCGCAGGTAGCGCTCGTCCACCAGCGTCTGGAGGATGCGATGCAGCGTGCTTTTTTGCAGGCCGGTGCCATCCAGCAGCGTCATGAAACGCACGGGACGGTCAGCATCCGCGATGAAATCGAGAACCTGCAGTCCGCGTGTCAGCGCCTGCATCCCGGGCTGCGGGCTTGCCGCATCGGCATCATCGCTGATCTGTGGGGATTTCTCGCTTGCCATGGACCGCCCTTGTCTCTGTGGTGTTGACTTTCTGGTATTTTGAAACTTAGTTCCAAGTCAACCCGAAAGTCAGGATCCCCCATGCGCATCACCCGGATCGATCACTGCCTGGTCCGTGTTCCCTTCCGCGAAACGATCCAATGGGGTTCCGGCGCGCGGATCGGCACCACGCGGCTGATCTGCAAGATCACGACCGCGTGCGGCCATGAAGGGTGGGGCGAAACGCTCTGCCTGATCGATGCCGTCCCTGCGGTCTTCGAAAAGGTCGTGGCAAGGATCGCCATCGGCTACCCGGTCTCGAATGTGGAAGGGATCTACCGCCATGTCCTTGGGGCGGGGTATTACCACCACAAGCGCGCGGCCGTCATGGCCATCGCAGCGCTCGAAATGGCGATGTGGGATGCGTTCGGCAAGATTTGCGGCCAGCCCCTGTCGCAGCTTTGGGGCGGGGTCTGGCGCAACCGGATCGAGGCCGCCGCCTATACCTTCACCCGCGACCCCGCCGCCTTGACCGAGCGGCTCACGCGGTTTCTCGATGCCGGATATCAGACCTTCAAGGTCAAGATCGGCTTCGATGCGGCCAGCGATATCGCACTGGCGGAAACGGCGAGACGCGCCATCGGCGACCATGCCCTGCGGCTGGACGTCAACGGCGCATGGACACCGGGACGCGCCAAGCGTCAGTTGCGCCACCTCGCGCAGTTCGACCCTGCCTATGTCGAGCAACCGCTGGAGATGGACGATCTGATCGGCACCGCGGCCCTTTGCGCCAGTCAGCCGGTGCCGATCGCCCTCGATGAAAGTGCCTATACCTTGCAGGATGTGGGCAATATCGTGCGGATGCGCGCCGCCGACTTCGTCCTGCTCGATCCGCATCAGGCCGGCGGGCTGTGGCAGGTCATCAAGGCCGCCGCGATCTGCGAGGCGGCGGGCATCAGTGTCGGGTTGCATTCGGGCGCGGAACTGGCGCTGAGCCAGGCAGCCTATATTCACCTCGCCGCGTCGATCCCCAACATGTCCCTCGCCATCGACACCGAACGCCTCTACCTCGGAGGCGACATCGCGCCGGATACGCCGCCCCTGTCAGACGGCAAGTTCACCGTGCCGGGCATGCCGGGACTGGGCGTCACGCCGGATCCGCACCTGATCGACCGCTACAAGGTGAGCGCCATCGAAGGGGCCTATCTCGACAGCGCGCGGCCAGACTGGTTTCCGGTCAAGCCGGCCTATTGAGATGACCGACCAGATCGAAAGGTTGGAAACGGCATCGTCTAGGCTCGATATCGACCCCGGGAATGGCGCCGTGATCCGGAGTTTCCACATCCGGAAAGAAGGTGCATGGACCGCTGCACTGGCCCCGAGCAGGCCATCCGGACAGCCCGACCCCACCAAGTCTGCCTGCTTTGTCATGCTGCCGTGGTGCAACCGTCTTTCTGCGGGCGGCGTGTTCGGGGCCAACGGTCTGCATCCTATCGCTCCGAACTGGCCGACAACGCCGTTTCCCGTCCATGGGATTGGTTGGCTATCCGCCTGGTCGGTCAGTCACCGGACATCGAAGACGCTGAGCCTGCGCCTTTCGCATGATGCCGCCGACCCTTACGCGTTCGACGCGTCAATGAACTTCAGTTTGCACCCTGCCGGTTTCGACCTCGTGGTCAAAATCATGAACACCGGCGATCACAGGCTTCCGTTTGGCATCGGCTTCCATCCCTATTTTCCCCGCTCGCCGGACCTGCGCCTCATGTTTGCAGCGCGCCATGTCGCTCTGTTCGACGATCGGGGCCTACCATTCCCAATGGCACCCGTCGCGAAGGAGCTTGACTTCTCGAGAGGCGCCGCATTGGGAGGCAAGGCTCTTTCTGCCCTCTATTCCGACGCTCCCACGGTCTACATTGAAGATGCAACCACGGGCTTCAGGTGTCGTCTATCCAGTCGCGGATGCGCGGGAACTCAGATTTGGGCCCCAGAAGCGGAGCCTTATTTCTGCGTGGAGCCTGTTTCTCATTTGGTGGACGATTTTTCATACCGGGAATCCTCAAGAGGACACATGCTTTCTCCGGGCGGCGTAGTGAAGGCATCACTGTCGATTTCGTCAGATTGAACAATTGTTCCGGTGCAGCCACCCCAGTCGGTGAATGCGGAGATCGTCAACAGCCGCGTCGCTTTCCGAGGCGTTCGAGACCTTTGCAAAGCCCGAGAGCGAGCCCGGTAGCGAGGGAGCGGTGGCCGAGTTCCGTGCGCGCTAACTCCAATGCAATGGAGCTTGCGCGCGGCGCGACAGAGCCGCCCGCCATGGAACTTCTCACCGCGTTCAAAAATCCCCCCGCTGCCACTTCTTAACCCGGATCAATGAGGCGGGGCCCGGCTCCCTGTCATGTCGCTGTCATGCCGCAACACGGCGCAAACCCGCGCCCGACAGGAGACGACCGATGACCCTTTCCGAAACCCACCCCCGCCCCTATCGGCTGTCCGGCCTGCTGCTTCTGGCGCAGTTCGTGCTGATGTGGGCGGCCTTCTTCATCCTGATGCCGGCGATCAACTGGCCGGCTTCCCTCGGCGAGCCCCCGGCAGTCATCCTTCCCCTTATCCTAGAGCAGGCGGGTCCGGTCTTTGCCGGCTACACGAGTTACCTCCTGCACGCGTTGTTGCTGATTCCGCTGGCGGTGACGCTGCGGGCGACGCTGAAGATGAGCCCGATCATGGGCACGACGGCAGTTGCCCTTGGCGTTCTGGCGGGTCTGGCCAAGGCGCTTGGCATCACGCGCTGGCTGTTTCTTATGCCGGGGCTCGCCGTCGCCTACACCAACCCCGAGGCGTCCGAGGCCACGAGGGACGCGATCGCCGTAGTCTACGAGGCCTTCAACGCCTACGCGGGCGGGTTGGGCGAGCTTCTCGGCGTGGGGCTATTTGCCGGCGTCTGGACGGTCCTGATCTCGGTCGCGCTGGTGCGGCTGGGCGGTGGGGCACGACTGATCGGCCTTGCCGGGTTCATTGCAGCGGCGGGTCTCTTCTCGACCCTGCCGTCGGTCGTCGGCATCGAAAGCCCGATCCTTCTGACCCTCTCGGGGATCGTCTGGCAGATCTGGACCGCCGTGCTCGCGGTCTGGCACTTCCGCGCCCGCGCCTGACCCTGTCACCGGAGGAGCAAAGCCATGGAACCCCATGCGACGAAAGCCGGGCAAGGCCCCGGCACCCCGCTCACCGCGCCGGGCAAGCACCTTGATGAGGCCGTCGCCAGGGTCGGGATCCCCATGCGGGCCAGTTCGCGGAGCAGATCGACGGCCGAGACTGCACGGCCTGCCACCGGAGCATCGCGGATACCTTCACGATTCGGCCCTTCGACCACGTGGCCAAGACGGGCTTCGAGCTCGTCGGCGCCCATGCCGACCAGCACGTGAGCCCCGAGGAAACCCTGGCGATGGAGGCGCTGGTCGTCGGCGCGACTTCCCGGCCGTCGTAATGACCGCAGGCGCCGCAGACGTGATGCGGACGCTTCAACTCGCCGCAATTCGGGCATTCGGTCGCCTTCTGCACTGTCAGCGCGTGGTGGCTGCGGCGCATGTTGCGGCGTGATGGCGAAGTCTTGCGCTTGGGAACGGCCATGAGGCACCTGTCGTTATGATCGTGGTCGCGGATGCGAATGAATGCGGCGATGGGCTGCGCCAAGGCACCGGAGGAAGAGGTCAATGCCGCGAAGGCGTCGTATTCAGGCAGCCAAGGACGCTGGGGGCGGATGTGCTTCTGGCCGACACGGCGGGACGTCTCCACACGAAGGCGAACCTCATGGCCGAGATGACAAAAAACATAAACTGAATCGCCAGGCCCACGCCGGCCAGTGCCGCCGCCAGCAGCGGGCGTTTCGATGCGGCGGTCGCCGTCCCGATCAGCACGTGCGGCAGCAACTGCGGATCGCAGACCCGTTCCCAGCCGCCGCCGCGCAGCGTCGACGCACAGTATATAAGGAGTAACGCGGCCAGCGGCAGCAGTGCCGCCAGCCACCACGGACGCAGAAAATGGAATTCCGCCGGACTCACCATAAGACGCCCCGGATGCGCAGCA
>JAAUPC010000165.1 GCA_012036325.1 Paracoccaceae bacterium | reverse complement strand
GCCGCGCGTCTCGCGTCACCGACCACCACGTCGTCGCTGTCAACGGCCAGAAGGGCCGCGCCACCCGGGGTCAGCCCCGGCAGCCAGTACGATCCGGTGGCGCGGAAAGGCGTTGCGGAACAGGTCCGCCTCAATCGCCTGCGCGACACGCGTCACCATCGCCTCGATCAGGCGGTTGAAGCCTTCGGTCTGGTCGGCGCGGGCGGAACTCACATCCAAAGCCGCGATCAGCCCGCCATCAGGGCCAAAGACCGGGGCGTCGATGCAGCTCATCCCGATGTTCTGCGCCAGGTAATGCTGGTCGCGGTGAATGGTCAGCGCGCGTTCCTCGGCAATGCTGGTGCCGATGCCGTTGGTGCCTTGCGCGGCCTCACTCCAGTCTGCGCCGGGTGCCAGACCCCAGGCGCGGAACACTTCCGCATCCGCCGCCCCGGCACGGGCGTCGATCACCAGACCCTTCGCATCCGTCAACAGGATCCCGCAGCCGCAATGGCCGATCATCGCATAAAGGTCGTCCAGCTTCGGCGCAGCCACGGCCAGCACATGGGCCAGCGCTTCGCGCCCTTCGCGCAGCCGGTCGCCGTCCAACGCCGAGGATGCCGCAGTCCCGCCCGGGTCGATCCCATGCTTCAGCCAGGACCGCTGCCACGAGGCCGCCAGCCGCGACCGCGCCGCCGCCGAACCGGAATTCAGCGTCCCGATCACCCGTTCGACATGATCGTCCGGCTTTGCCACGCGGCTCTCCTCCGCCCGCCAGCCTACGCCTCCTGCAAGGTCAGGCAAGCGGCCATTCGCCTTTCAGACCATAGCCGCAGAGAAAAGCCCCAGACCCAAACCACAACCCAAGTGACACAGCCCTGTCACGTCAGCGTCGTATGATCCGGGTTAAAGCCCCTTTACGGATCGTCAGATGACCGACACTGCCTTTTCTGAACCCTCGCCGCATGTCGCCCCGAACTTCACCTATTCCCATGCCGGACAGTCGCGCTTTCGCCGCAGCCTGATCCGCGCGGTTGAACGGTTGTCGGGCCGTCCCCGCCTGCATCAGATGTATTGCGACTGGCAGGCCAATGACCAGCGCGCCGAAGAATCGGTCTTTGCCGCCGCCCTGCGCCTTCTGGACGTGCGCCTGCAGATCGAAGGTGAGGGTCATCTGCACCGCATCCCGACCGATGGCGGCCTTCTGATCGTGGCAAATCACCCGTTCGGCATCCTGGACGGGCTGACCATCGGCCAATTGGGCATGCGCCTGCGCGGCAATGCGCAAATCCTGACCAACAGCCAGCTCTGCCAGGTCCCCGAAATTGCCCCGCACCTTCTGCCCGTCGATTTTTCTGGCACGCCCGAAGCCCGGCGCTTGACCAGTGCCACCCGCCGCCGCGCGGCCGAGCTTCTGGCCGCGGGCAAGGTTGTCGCCATCTTCCCGGCGGGCGGGGTTGCAACAGCGAACAAACCCGTCAAGGGCCGCGCCGTTGATGCCGAATGGCACCCCTTTGTCGGACGTCTTGCAACCTTGCCCAGCGTCACGACCCTTCCGGTGCATTTCACCGGCCAGAACTCACGCCTCTTCCAAATCGCAAGCCACCTGTCCTACCCCTTGCGTGTGGCGTTGATCTTTCACGAAACCCGCCGCCGCATGGGCAGCCCTTTGCGCCTGTCCGTGGGTGAGCCGATTGCCGCAACGGAATTGGAACAGATGGCGCGTGACAAGGTTGCCAGCTACCTGCGACGCCAGACCATGGCGCTTGCTGGGCCAAAGGCCGCCAACCTTGATGAGGTCTTCATCTGGCCCGCGCATGTAAAGTGGTAGGGCCCTCTCAGGCATAAAGTGGTAGGGCCCTCTCAGGCAGCCGTTACCGAAACATCGGCGGTCACGGCCGGACAAGCGATTTCCAGCCCCTCAGCGTAGATCACCTCATCTTCCGCGAAGCGCAGGGTGAATAGCTGAACCTGCCGAAGGATCTCGGTCACGATGAACTCACCATCGGCCAGCCGACTTGCCGGAATGGCCGCAGCCTCGACGCCGTAAAGCGCACGCGCGCGCCAGTCGCGGATCATCACCAGCTGGCCAGGGGCGAGGAGCAGGTCCTGCTCGGGGCGGTCATAGCCCAGGGTTGTTGCGCGAATGCGTACGACGCGCGCCATACGGCGCTGAACGACCGAAACCGCCACCAGCCGCCGTGATCCGGCCCGGGTCACGATCCGGTCGCCGGGTTCCAGAAACTCCACCGGCAACAGCCCGTCCAGCGTGCGAATTTGGGTGCCCGCAAGCAAGCCCAGCACCTCTGGCTCAACCTGCAACCCACCCTGACCAGCAATCGTCGTTTCCATGTCCATGGTGTGCCTCAAAAAGCCTTGCCTTATTGTTAAGGTCTCACCGGTTTGTGACCCGGTTTCGGTCTGCTTTCGTTGTTTTCGCGGCAGATGTGGCTGCAACGCGCTGGCGATGCGGCAGGATCAAGGCAGGCGATTGCCTCTCGCCCCCGGTATCGGGCTTTGCTAGAAGGGTGCGGCGCGGGTGTGGCGAAATTGGCAGACGCACCAGATTTAGGTTCTGGCGCCGCAAGGCGTGGGGGTTCAAGTCCCTCCACCCGCACCATAGGGGGCAAAGATCCGCCCCTCGCCGACGGTCAGGAATGGCCGCGCCGGGGCTGTGTCGCCCGGCACCTCGAAGATCGCTGAAAACAAAAGCTTGTCGCGAAGTGCAAGAGGCAAGGGGGCCTGCTTCAACCACGGTGCATGGATTTCCACCGGCACGCCTTCAGGTGCGATCTCGCGCTGAATATTGGTGTCGTTGCCTTGGCTTTGACCGTCCAGACACAGGCCCGCCTGCTGGCCGGACAACGGGGGCGAAATGGTCATGTTCGCCTCTTCCAGCATCCAGACGATCTTTTCCGCCATGCCCATGCCCTTGTTGACCGCTTGCGCAACAATACCACATGTTGAATCCTTGCGTAAACGCAGCAGGGCAGGCAGCACCGCAGGCTGGGCGGAACTGCGCCTTGTTTGCATCGGTTTGATTGATTTCCGGGCTGGCGGAATACCTCTTACGTCGCCGCGAAACCTTTGCTAGAAGGCCCGCAAAGTTGCGCCGGGCTCATGTCCGGCGTTGCAATTCATTTGTGCAAACGCACCCCTGAAGACGTAGGAAGGACACCTCAGCATGCAGGTCACCGAGACCCTGAACGAAGGCCTCAAGCGCGGCTACACCATCACCGTGACCTCGGCCGAGCTTGACGCCAAGGTGCAGGAAAAGCTGCTCGAAGCCCAGCCCGAGGTCGAGATCAAGGGTTTCCGCAAGGGGAAGGTTCCGCTGGCGATCCTGAAAAAGCAGTTCGGTCAGCGCATGATCGGCGATGCGATGCAGGAAGCCATCGACACCGCGATGAAGGACCACTTCGACAAGACCGGCGACCGCCCCGCGCTGCAGCCCGAGGTCAAGATGGTCGGCGGCGAGACCTGGAAAGAAGGCCAGGACGTCGTGGTCGAAATGACCTATGATGCGCTGCCCCCTATCCCGGAGATCGACGCCGGCAAGATCAAACTGAACCGCCTGATCGTGAAGGCCGAAGCTGCCGCCGTTGACGAGGCGCTGACCAACCTGGCCGCCACGGCGCAATCCTTTGACGACCGCAAGAAGGGCTCCAAGGCCAAGGACGGCGACCAGATCACGATCGACTTCAAGGGTTCGGTCGATGGGGAACTGTTTGAGGGCGGCTCGGCCGAAGACTACCCGCTGGTTCTCGGCTCCAACTCCTTCATCCCCGGCTTCGAGGCGCAGCTTGTCGGCGCCAAGGTCGGGGACGAGGTCAGCGTGAACGTTGACTTCCCTGCGGAATACGGGGCCAAGCACCTTGCCGGCAAAGCCGCCGTGTTCGCCTGCACGGTCAAGGCCGTGAAGGAACCGAAACCGGCCGAAGTCGATGACGAACTGGCCAAGAAATACGGCGCCGAAGACCTGGCCGCACTGAAAACCCAGATCGGCGAACGGCTTGAGGCGGAATACAAAGGGGCCGCCCGCGCCGTCCTGAAGCGCGCGCTTCTGGACCAGCTGGACGGCATGGTCAAATTCGACCTGCCCGCCAATCTGGTTGAGGCTGAGGCCGCCCAGATCGCCCACCAGCTCTACCATGAAGAGCATCCGGACGATCACGGCCACAACCACGGTGAGATCGAGACCACCGATGAGCACAAGACCCTTGCGATCCGCCGCGTGCGCCTTGGCCTCCTCCTTGCCGAGATCGGCCGCAAGGCTGAGGTCACCGTTACCGACGCCGAAATGACGCAAGCCGTCCTCGCCGCCGCGCGCCAGTATCCGGGCCAGGAACGCCAGTTCTTTGAATTCGTGCAGAAGAACCCGCAGATGCAGCAGCAACTGCGCGCGCCCCTGTTCGAAGACAAGGTCATCGACCACATCATGGCCATGGCCAAGGTGACCGACAAGGAAGTGTCGAAGGAAGACCTTCAGAAAGCAGTCGAGGCGCTGGACGAGATGTGATCCACCCTGGATCAAACGTCATGGGCCGCCCGCAAGGGCGGCCCTTTTCGTTCAAAGGCTGATGCGGAACCGGGCAAAGCCGTCTTCACCTTCTCCCGCAGCTTCGATCTGCACACCCTTGACATCGCTCAGATATTTCGCCCCACCTGGCCCGGTGTCAAAAGGACGCTGGTCCCCGGAAGGTCCGCAAACCCCCAGTTTGCATCCGCCGCCGGGTTGATCGTGCCCTGTTCCACGATATAGCGGACAATCACGTCACGGTTGGTGTCGGGCGCTTCAAAGATGATGGTCGTGCCATCGGCCCCAGGGAACGTCCCGCCACCCCCGGCACGATAGTTGTTCGTGGCCACAACGAAGCGCGCCGCCGGGTCGACCGGGGCGCCGTTGAACGCCAGATCCACGATCCGGTTCGCCCCGTCTGCCACCACCGCGCCATCTTTGTCGAACTTCGACGGCTGCGACAGGTCGATCCGGTAGGTCACCCCATCCATCACATCGAAGTTGTAGCTTGGGAACTCCGGGTTGATCAGCATCTGATCCGCCTGGCCCGGGGTAATCTGGTTGAAGATCCCGGCCGAACGTTCCAGCCAGTCCTTTACCTCAGCCCCCGTCACCACCACGGCCCGCACCGTGTTGGGGTAAAGGTACAGGTCCGCCACGTTCTTGATCGCGACATCGCCCACCGGCACATCGGTGTAATACTCCGCCCCGCCGCGCCCGCCGGCCTTGAACGGTGCCGCTGCCGACAGAAGCGGCAGGTCGGCATATTCCGTTCCTGCCAGCATCTGCGCGATGTACCAGCTTTGCGCAATCGACACGATCTGCACCGAAGGGTCATCCGCCACCAGCGCGAAATAACTGTGCAACGCCGCTTCGGTCTTGCCGACCGCCCTGCGCACATAGTCCAGCGTCGCATCATGCTCCGGCTGCGCCGCTGCCAGCACCTCGGGCGCATCCTCAACCAGCGGGCTGATGCTGCGATCCTCATTCCGCTTCGAGATCGGCCGCGCCTCTGAGGTATGCGAGATCACGCGCCAGCCGTCGCCGTCCCGCTCCAGCAGCAGGTCGATCAGGCCCATGTGGCTGCCCCAGAATCCACCCATCACACCCGGCTTGCCGCTGATCGTGCCCGCCGCCACGTCAACGCCCGGCATCCCCTCGAAATCCGGCCCCGGGAAGACGAGGTGGCTGTGCCCGGTCAGGATCGCGTCGATCCCCTCTACGCTGGCCAGCGCGATGGCTGCGTTCTCCGCCCCCTCGGCGGCACCGGGCTCTCCCATCCCGGAATGGCACAGCGCGATGACCAGCTGCGCGCCTTCTTCCCGCACCTGCGGCACCCAGGCCTGCGCTGCGGCCACGATGTCGCGCGTGGTCACATTGCCCTCCAGGTGCTTGGCGTCCCAGTTCATGATCTGCGGCGGCACAAAGCCGATGATTCCGATGCGGATCGGCTGATCCACCCCCGCGCCATCGGTCACCATCCGGTCCAGGATCACATAGGGCGGCACCAGCGTCTGATCCTCACGCGGGGTCGCCCCGGTGGTCTTGACCACATTTGCCGACACGACCGGGAAATTCGCCCCCGCCACCGCATTCGAGAGGAACGTCAGGCCATAGTTGAACTCATGATTGCCCAGGGTCGAAGCGTCATACCCCAGCACATTCATCGCCTGAATGACCGGATGCATCTGGCCGTCCGCCATCCCCCGCTCATAAGCGATGTAGTCGCCCATCGGGTTACCCTGCAGGAAATCCCCGTTGTCCAGAAGGATCGAGTTCGTCGCCTCGGCCCGGATGCCCCCAATCAGGCTTGCGGTGCGCGAAAGCCCCACTGTGTCAATCGGCTTGTCGGCATAATAATCGTAGGGGAAAACATGGACATGCAGGTCCGTGGTTTCCATGATCCGCAGATGGGCCTGATTGGCCTGCGCGCGAACGGCGAACGGATGCAGGACAATCAGCGCGGACGATCCGGCGATGAAGCCGCGGCGGGACAGACGAAAGGACATGGGACACTCTCCATTGCGTATCTGCTTTGTATCAAAGGCGCGCAAAGGTTGTGTGGCAACTCCCAAAATCCCGCCTTGGCAGCGCCATCGGCAAGAAAAAGCCGCGTCGGGGGAACCGGCGCGGCTTTCCAAGCGGGGGTGTCGCGGCAGATCAGTCGCGCGTCAGGTCTTCGCCGTCCTGGGCTGCGCCCATTTCGTCGAAAAGCTCAGCAATCTCGAACTCGGCCGCGGCTTCCGCCTCTGCCGCCAGGTCCTGGATCGACTTGCCCGAGGCCTGCAGTTCGGCTTCTTCCGCCGACCGCGCCACGTTCAGCTTGATCTTCACGGCCACTTCCGGGTGCAACTGCACCGAAACGGTGTGAATCCCAAGTTCCTTGATCGGCTTGTCCAGCACGATCTGGCCACGGTTCACGGTGAACCCGGCTTCGGTCGCGGCTTCGGCTGCGTCACGCGGGGTGACCGAGCCATAAAGCGCACCGGCATCCGATGCCGAACGGATGACCACGAACATCTGCCCGTCCAGCTTGGCGCCGACAGCCTCGGCCTCCTTGCGGGTTTCCAGGTTGGTCACTTCAAGCTGCGCCTTGCGCGCCTCGAAGGACTTGATGTTGGCGTCGTTCGCGCGCAGCGCCTTGCCTTGCGGCAGCAGGTAGTTCCGCGCAAAGCCGTCCTTGACGTTGACGACTTCGCCCATCTGGCCAAGCTTGGCCACGCGTTCCAGAAGGATCACTTGCATGTCATGTGCTCCTTATTTCACGGCATAGGGCAGCAGGGCCAGGAAGCGGGCGCGCTTGATGGCCTGCGCCAGTTCACGCTGCTTCTTTGCCGACACTGCGGTGATACGGGACGGAACGATCTTGCCACGCTCAGAGATGTAGCGCTGCAGAAGACGCGTGTCCTTGTAGTCGATCGCCGGAGCATTGTCGCCCGAGAAGGGGCACACCTTGCGGCGGCGGAAAAACGGTTTGTTCGCCATGGTTTATGTCCTTATCTACAGATCAACGACGCGGCGCGCCGAACGACGGGCGCTCACCACGGTCCGG
>JAAUPC010000164.1 GCA_012036325.1 Paracoccaceae bacterium | reverse complement strand
GCCAGCACACGGCTGACCGCCAAAGGCATCGCCCCCGGCCCCCGCGCGATCACGCCCGCCTCGGCCAAGGGAAGGGCGTCAAACACCTCCGTCCACAGCACCACCGCCCCGCCGCAGCACTGGCCCAGGCTTGGCCCAAGGAATCCGCTCCACCTTCGGCGCTATGCATGGGGCAGGGGGCTCCCCGCCAGCAAAGCCCGCGCCCGCGCCGCCGCTTCAAACTCCAGCGCCCCGCCCCCAATCGTCCCCGACTGGCCGCCCTCCCAGACCAGCATCGCGGCACCAACCTCACGCGGGCTTGACCCCTCCACCCCGGCAATCACCACCCGGGCAACCCTGCCATGTGCCTCAAGGGCCGTGGAAAGGACGCCCAGGTCAAACATCCGCTACCCCCCGATTTTTCGCAGAAAAATCGTGCCCGGCTTCCACCCCCCGAACCTCTACACGGCGCACCGCCATCAGCACCCGCTCCGCCGTCGCAGGCGCATCCAGGCCTGGATAAACCGACCCATCCCCACAAGCCGCCACCGCATCCGACAGCGCCATCAGCGCCGATATCCCCAGCATGAACGGCGGCTCTCCCACCGCCTTCGACTTGCCCACCGCATCCTCACGGTTCGGCCGCCCCCACAGGGCCACGTTGAACACATCCGGCCGGTCCGAACAGGCCGGGATCTTGTAGGTGGAGGGCGCATGCGTCGCCAACCGCCCCTTGCCGTCCCAGACCAGCTCTTCCGTCGTCAACCAGCCTGCCCCCTGCACATAGGCCCCCTCGACCTGCCCAATGTCCAAAGCAGGGTTCAGCGAAGTCCCCGTGTCATGCAGGATATCCGCCCGCAAAATCCGGTTCTCCCCGGTCAGCCGGTCAATCACCACCTCGGTCACCGCCGCGCCATAGGCGAAGTAGAAGAACGGCCGCCCGGTGCCCCGCACCCGGTCCCAGACGATCTTCGGCGTCGCGTAAAAGCCGGTGGACGAAAGGCTTACCCGCGCCTGATAGGCCCAGGCCACCACCTGCGCGAAAGCATAAACCTCACCTGCCACCCGCACCGTGCCATCGACGAACCGCACCGCCGAAGGTTTCGCCTGATGCTTGTCGGCAATGAACTCGGCCAGCCGCGCGCGGATCGTCTCTGCCGCCGCCTTCGCCGCCATCCCGTTCAGGTCCGCCCCGGAACTTGCCGCTGTGGCGCTGGTATTTGGCACCTTCGCGGTATCCGTCGCCGTGATCTTCACGACCCCTGCATCGACCCCGAAGACCGAGGCTGTCACCTGCGCCACCTTCTGGAACAGGCCCTGTCCCATCTCGGTCCCGCCATGGTTCAGCGCGATGGACCCATCCTGATACACATGCACCAGCGCCCCCGCCTGGTTCAGCCAGGTCAGAGTGAAGGAAATCCCGAACTTCACCGGCGTCAGCGCGATCCCCCGCTTCAGCACCGGCGACCCAGCATTCCAGCGGGTAATCTCCGCCTTCCGCGCCGCGTAGTCCGACGAACGCTCCAACTCCGCCACCAGTTCATGCCCGATGAAATCCTCCACCGGCATGTGGAAGGGCGTCGTCTGCACCGGCCCATCCGGCGGCAAGGCATGCGACCCCATCGGCAAAGCAGCACCCCGAGACGTCAGGTCCTCCCCTCCCTTCATTCTTCGTCCAGAAATATCCTCTGGGGGTCCGGGGGGCGAAGCGCCCCCGGGGGCAGCCGCCGCGCGGTAGAAGTTCAACTTCCGCACCGCCAGCGGCTCGCGCCCTATGGCAAAAGCCACGTGGTCCATCACCCGCTCGATCCCCACCATCCCCTGTGGCCCGCCAAAGCCCCGGAAGGCCGTGGCACTTTGGGTGTTGGTCTTCAGCCGGTGCGATTCAATCCGGATGTTGGGCAGGTGATAGCAGTTGTCCGCATGCAGCATCGCCCGGTCCGCCACCGGCAGGCTCAGGTCTTGGCTCCACCCGCAGCGGAAAAGGTGCTGGAACTCCAGCCCCAGAATCCGCCCCTCATTATCCACCCCGGCGCGGTAGCTGATCCGCAGATCATGCCGTTTCCCCGTGATGACCATGTCATCATCCCGGTCATAGCGCATCCGCGCCGGCCGCCCGAGCCGATGCGCAACAACGGCACAAGCAATCGCCAGGGCGTTGCCCTGAGATTCCTTCCCACCAAACCCCCCGCCCATCCGCCGCACCTCGACCCTGATCGCGCTCATCGGCAGATGCAGCGCATGGGCCACCTTGTGCTGCACCTCGGTCGGATGCTGGGTAGAGGAGTGGACGACCATATCCCCCCCCTCTTGCGGCAGGCAGGCGGCGACTTGACCTTCCAGATAAAAGTGCTCCTGCCCGCCAACCTCGAAACTGCCTTCAACGACCTGCGAAGCGCCCGCAATCGCCCGCGTCGCATCGCCCTTCTGCCAAACCACCGGCCCCTGCTCGAACCGGCTATTCGCCGCCAGCGCCTCATCCACCGTCAACAGCGCAGGCAATTCGCGGTAAGAAACCTTGCCCAACCGCGCCGCCTTCCGCGCCGCAAGGTGGCTGGTCGCCACCACCAGAAACACCGGCTGGCCGACGTAATGCACGGTGCCCACCGCCAGCAACGGCTCATCATGCGCCGAAGGGCTGCAATCCGGCATCTCGGCGAAGTCTTCCGCCGACAGCACCGCCACCACGCCCGGTGCGGCGCGGACCGCCGAAAGGTCCATCCCGGTGATCTCACCATGCGCCACGGTGGAAAGGCCAAAGGCCAGATGCAGCGCGTTCCCCGGCAAGGGGATGTCATCCACATAGCGCGCATCGCCCGTCACATGCAGGGGGGCGGCGTCATGGGGCAGGGGCTTGCCCATCGTCATGCCCGCACCTCCAGCACCGAAACCGGCACCCCCGCAAGGTCATGGAAGTACCGCAGCATCAGGTTCTGCGCGACCGTCAGCCGGTAGGCGGCAGAGGCCCGCATATCCGACAAAGGCACGAAATCCCCCGCCATCGCCTTGGCCGCAGCCTCCGCAGTTGCAA
Organism: Paracoccaceae bacterium; assembly: GCA_012036325.1. Lineage (GTDB taxonomy): Bacteria > Pseudomonadota > Alphaproteobacteria > Rhodobacterales > Rhodobacteraceae > Tabrizicola. The sequence goes on along the minus strand of JAAUPC010000164.1, from coordinate 4,557 downwards.
GGCTCCACGGCTGCCCGACCAGCGCCGCCTCGGCCAGTGCGGCACGCTTCGGCACCCCCGCCATCCCGCCAAAGGCGATCCGGGCGCTGGTTACCATGCCGCCCTCGACGCTGACATTGAAGCATCCGCAGACCGCCGAAATATCCTGATCGAACCGCTTCGAGATCTTGTAGCAGCGTAAGGTTGGGGCATGCTCCGGGAAGGAAACCCCCGCCACAAACTCCCCCGGCCTCCGGTCCTGCTTGCGGTACTCCAGGAAGAACTCCTCCAGCGGCAGCGACCGCATCTCATCCCCGCGCCGCAAATGCAGCGTCGCCCCGAGCGCAATCAGCGCTGGTGGCCCGTCGCCGATGGGTGAGCCATTGGCGATGTTCCCGCCAATCGTCGCCGCATTGCGCACCTGTTCTGACGCATAGCGGCGCAGAAGTTCGCCAAAGGACGGCAACCGCGTCGCCACCGCCGCGCGTAAGGCCGCGATGGTCACGCAAGCGCCGACATGTAGGCTGCCACCGCGCACCTCGATGCCCTGCAGGTCCGTGACGCCATTCAGGAAGGCCACCGGATGCAGATCCCGCAGCTGCTTCGTCACCCAAAGCCCGACATCCGTCGCCCCGGCGATCAAGGTGGCATCGGGGTGCGCCAGATACCATTCCGCCAATTCATCGCTGTCGCGAGGGTTGAAAACGCCGGGGAGGCCGCCTGCCTCCCCGGACCCCTCCGGGGATATTTGGGCAGAAAGAAAAGCGCTGTCAGTTTTCATCCAATCCGGCACCGGCTCGGCTTCAGCCGCTTCCGCAGCCCGGATGATCGGCGAATAGCCGGTGCAGCGGCAGAGGTTCCCCGCCAGCTGGTCGTCATGGTCCCGCGCCCCATTCAGATGCGCCACCGCCATCGAGACGACAAACCCCGGCGTGCAGAACCCGCATTGTGAGCCGTGATGCGCCACCATCGCCGCCTGCACCGGGTGCATTTCGCCCCCGGGGCCCGCGATCCCTTCGACCGTTCGCACCGCCTTGCCGTCCAGCTGCGGCAAAACAGGATGCAGGCGTTCAGCGCCTTCGACCCACCTGCATCCGTCACCATCACCGTGCAGGCACCGCAATCGCCTTCGTTGCATCCTTCCTTGGTGCCGCTCAGGCACCGCTCTTCGCGCAAATAATCCAGCAGGGTCCGCGTCGGGGCCGCGCCCTCAACCCGTACCGGCGTTCCGTTCAACAGAAACGCAATGGTCATCCGTCAACCCGCCGCGGTCTCCCCGTTCAAGGCCTTCTGCGTGGCCGCCCGATGCGGCGTAAAGCGGGCCACGCGCCCCACGGGTCTTTTCGCCCGCTCTCACTTCAAACCATGAAGCGCAGGGCTTGGCCACATGGCAAGACATACCTTCACCGCTTTCCCGAAAGCAGTTTCGCCTTTTGCCGAAAAGATCATCACCGCCGCAGGGCAGCCTTCCCCCGCCGCGCCCGCTTGGATAGGCTGGCCCCATGTCCAGTGCCCCCCGATTCATCCACCTTCGCACCCATACCGAACACTCGCTTCTCGAAGGCGCGGTGCCGGTGAAGAAATTGGTTGACCTGTGCAAGGCCGCCCAGATGCCCGCCGTCGCCGTGACCGACACGAACAACATGTTCGCGGCGTTGGAGTTTTCGGTCACCGCCATGGGCGCGGGCGTCCAGCCCATCGTCGGCTGCCAGATCAGTATCGCGCATGACCCGGCCCAAACCGGCGAAAAGCCCCGCGCGCCTGCCCCCATCGTCCTTCTGGCGCAGGATGAGGGTGGGTATCGCAACCTGATGCAGCTGAATACCCGGCTTTACATCGACGGGGCCATGTCAACCTCGGCGAACCTGCCGCAGGTCACGCTGGAGGAACTTGCCACCCATTCCGCCGGCCTCATCTGCCTGACCGGCGGGCCGGACGGCCCCCTGGGGCGGTTCCATGCCGCTGGCCAGACCGCCAAGGCCCGCGGCCTTCTGGAACGCCTCGCCCAGATCTACCCTGACCGCCTTTATGTCGAGCTTCAGCGCCATCCCGGCCCCGGCGGTGCCTTGTCGGAACCCGAAGCGCTGGCCGAACGCGGCGCCATCGAACTGGCCTATGCGATGGGCCTGCCCCTTGTTGCCACCAACGATGTCTATTTCCCGAAATCCTCGATGTATGAGGCGCATGACGCCCTGATCTGCATCGCTGAAGGCGCCTATGTCGACCAGCAGCAGCCCCGCCGCCGCCTGACCCCGCAGCACTATTTCAAATCCGAAGCCGAGATGTGCGCCCTCTTCGCCGATCTGCCCGAGGCGCTGGAAAACACGGTTGAGGTTGCCAAACGCTGCGCCTTTGCCGTCAAGAAACACGCCCCCATCCTGCCGCGCTTCGCCGATGATGAGGTGCAGGAACTGCGCCGTCAGGCCAACGAAGGCCTACAGGCCCGCCTCGCCGTCATCCCTCATTCCGCCACGCCCGAAGACTACCAGTCCCGCTTGGATTTCGAACTGGGCATCATCGAAAAGATGGGTTTCCCCGGCTATTTCCTGATCGTGGCTGATTTCATCAATTGGGCGAAGAACCACAACATCCCGGTTGGCCCGGGCCGTGGCTCAGGCGCGGGCAGCCTTGTCGCCTATGCCCTGCGGATCACCGACCTTGATCCCCTGCGCTACGCCCTTCTCTTTGAACGCTTCCTGAACCCCGAACGCGTCTCGATGCCCGACTTCGACATCGATTTCTGCATGGACCGGCGGGAAGAGGTGATCACCTACGTCCAGCACAAATACGGCCGCGACCGGGTGGCGCAGATCATCACCTTTGGCGCGTTGCTGTCGAAGGCCGCCGTGCGTGACGTGGGCCGCGTGCTGCAAATGTCCTATGGGCAGGTCGACAAGCTGTCGAAAATGATCCCGGTCGAAGGGGTCAAGCCCGTCAGCATCACCAAAGCCCTCGCCGATGAACCCCGGCTGAGGGAAGCCGCGAAGGAAGAGGTGGTGGGCCGCCTCCTCGATTATGCCAAGGAAATCGAAGGCCTCTACCGCAACGCCTCCACCCATGCCGCCGGGGTGGTGATCGGCGACCGGCCTTTGGATCAGCTGGTGCCCCTCTACCGCGACCCCCGGTCAGACATGCCCGCCACCCAGTTCAACATGAAATGGGTCGAAGCGGCGGGTCTGGTGAAGTTCGACTTCCTCGGCCTGAAGACCCTGACCGTGATCCAGAACGCGATGGACCTTCTGGCCCTGCGTGGCATCAGTTTCGACATCAACCTGATCCCCTTGGACGACCAGCCCGCCTATGACCTTTACGCCGCCGCCAAGACCGTGGCGGTCTTCCAGGTGGAAAGCTCCGGCATGATGGACGCGCTGCGCCGGATGAAGCCGACGTGTATTGAGGATATCGTCGCCCTCGTGGCGCTCTATCGCCCCGGCCCGATGGAAAACATTCCCGCCTATTGCGAGGTGAAGAACGGCCTGCGCCCGCTCGAATCCATCCACCCGACGATTGACCACATCCTCGCCGAAACCCAAGGCATCATCGTCTACCAGGAACAGGTGATGCAGATCGCCCAGGTCATGGCGGGCTACTCGCTTGGCGGGGCCGACCTTCTGCGCCGCGCGATGGGGAAAAAGAACCCCGAGGAAATGGCCCGTGAACGCCCGAAATTCATCGAAGGCGCCAAGGCGACCCACGGGATTCCCGCCGCCAAAGCTGGTGAGGTGTTCGACCTGCTGGAGAAATTCGCCAACTACGGCTTCAACAAATCCCACGCCGCCGCCTATGCCGTGGTCAGCTACCAGACCGCCTACCTCAAGGCGAACTACCCGGCCGAATTCATGGCCGCGGTGATGAACTGTGACCTCCACCTCACCGACAAGCTGGCCGTCTACAAGCGTGAGGTGGACAAGCTTGGCCTCAAGACCGTCGCCCCCTGTATCAACGCCTCGCTCGCCACCTTCACCGTCCGCGATGGCGCGCTGGTCTACGGGCTGGGTGCCTTGAAGAACGTCGGCGTCGACGCGATGCAGCTGATCGTCCAGGCCCGAACTGCCCCTGCATCCTCCCAAGACCAAACGGCCGGCACCCCGCGCCCCCCCTCCCCCGCGTGGGGAGGGGATGGGGGTGGGGGGCACGCCCTCAGCCAAGGTCTCCCCGTCAACCGCATCCAGAACCAGTTGCATCACGCCCTCGATATTCCCCGAAACCTCCGGGTTCCAGAACCGCAGCACCTTGAACCCCTGCGTTGCCAACCACTCATCCCGCCGCTGGTCGCGCTCCCCACCATGTCCTCCCCCATCAATCTCGATCACCACCCGCCGCCCCAGATCGGCGAAATCTGCAATGAACGCCCCAATCGGAGCCTGCCGCCGGAAATGCAGCCCCAGCATCCGGTTCAACTCCCGCAGCTTCGCCCAGACGCGCCGCTCCTGCGGCGTCATCTCCGCCCGCAACTTCCGCGCCCGTTGCCGGGTGACGGGGGTGGATGCCGGTCATCTGTCACGCCCCATGCCCAAGGCCCCCCACCCCAACCCTCCCCACGGAGGGGGAGGGAGTGCCCAGCCGCCCACCACAAGC
>JAAUPC010000163.1 GCA_012036325.1 Paracoccaceae bacterium | reverse complement strand
GGCGGTCAGCGCGCGGGCTTGGTCGCGGCAAGGCGACTGGCGACGTCGATCTTATGGATCTTGCCCACCTGCTCGATCGTGCGGCGCAGATCGGCCTCCCATGGTGCGCCCGCCGGGGTGTCGGCGAGCAGCGCCAGCCAATCGGTGATCGCGCCTTGATGATCGCCATCAATATCGCGCTTTACGGCCAGGAAATAGCGGGTGCGCGGGTCTTTGGGGTCGATCGCCGCGGCTTTGCGAAACGCGTCTAGGGCAGCGGGCGGCATCGGGTCGCGCTCGCTCGCCATAACCCGCGATTCGCCTAGCGCCGACCAGAGGACCGCGTTGGTTGGTGCCAGCGCCACAGCCTTTTCAAACGCCTGCGCGGCGTCGGCGAAACGATTGAGGTCGAACAGCGCCGCACCCAGTGCCTGCCAGGCGTCGACGTTTTTGGGATCGCGGCGTGTTGCCGCCTCGAGCGCGGTGACCTGATCATCGTTCGACATCGGCGCAGTGGTCGCCGGGGCATCGGCATCACCGGCTCCGCGCCATTGGCTAAAGCCGATCGCCCCGGCCAATGCGGCGGCGGCAAGGCCGAGGATCGCGATGTTCGTGAGCGACATTTTGCTGCCCTGTGCCATCAGTTCATCCCATCTGGTCGGTGTTCGCATATTTCTGACAGCGCTGTGCGGCTGCTCACTTGCCTTTGCAAAGCAATTGTGTAGCCTTCCTGCATCAAGGTCGGTCAAGCAAAAACACGATCAGGGTCGCACCGGGCTTACCAGCAATGGCAATGGGGGGTGCACGATGGCGGTATCGGATCATGTCGATTTTCCGACGTTTATGGAGGGCGTGAAGAAGCGCAATCCGGGACAGACGGAATTTGTACAGGCGGTGCAAGAGGTCGCGGAGGACATCTTCGACTTCATGGCCGACAAGGAAGAATATCATGCGCAGCAGATTTTGCGGCGCATCGCCGAACCCGACCGCGTCGTGTCTTTCCGCGTTTGCTGGGAAGATGACAATGGCAATATCCGTGTCCAGCGCGGTTGGCGGGTGCAGAACAATAATGCCATCGGGCCCTATAAGGGCGGTATCCGGTTCCACCCTTCGGTCACCGAATCGGTGCTCAATTCCTCGCCTTTGAGCAGACCTTCAAAAACGCGCTGACCGGCCTGCCGATGGGCGGCGGCAAGGGCGGATCGAACTTCAATCCCAAGGGCAAGAGCGTGCGCGAGATCATGCGCTTTTGCCAGAGCTTCATGACCGAACTTTATCGCCATATCGGCGCGGACGTTGACGTGCCCGCGGGCGATATCGGCGTCGGCGGGCGCGAAATTGGATTCATGTTCGGCCAGTATAAGCGCATCACGAACGAATTTACCGGGGTGCTGACCGGCAAGGGGCTGGAATGGGGCGGCAGCCTGATCCGCACCGAGGCGACGGGCTATGGTGCGGTCTATTTCCTCGCCAATATGCTCGCTGCAAAGGGACAGGATCTGACTGGCAAAACCGCCGTCATTTCCGGGTCGGGCAATGTTGCGACGCATGCGGCCGAAAAGATCGTCCAGCTGGGCGGCAAGGTGCTGACCCTGTCCGATTCGGGCGGCTTCATCCATGATCCCGATGGCATCACGCAGGACAAGATCGATTGGGTAAAGGCGCACAAGACCCATCGGCGCGGGCGGATCGAGGATTATGTTGCGGAGTTCAAAGGCGCGAGCTTTACTGCCGGGAAAACGCCGTGGGGCGTGCCGTGCGACGTTGCGCTGCCCTGTGCGACGCAGAATGAGCTGTTGGGTGAGGATGCCCGCACGCTCGTCGCCAATGGCTGTATCGCGGTCAGCGAGGGCGCGAACATGCCGACCAATTTGGAGGGTGTGCATGTGTTCAAGGGCGCGCGTATTATGTTCGCGCCGGGCAAGGCCGCCAATGCCGGGGGCGTTGCGGTGTCGGGGCTGGAGATGAGCCAGAACAGCGAACGGCGCAGCTGGAAAGAGGCAGAGCTGCAACAGATGCTCAAGGATATCATGGACGGCATCCACAAAAGCTGCATCACCTATGGTGATCAGGGGGGCGGCTATATCGATTATGTGAAGGGCGCCAATATCGCCGGATTCAAGAAAGTTGCCGATGCCATGCTGGCCTTTGGCGTGGTATAGCGAAGGCCGGGCAAGCAGGGGTTGGCGATGCGTGGGGTCGAGGTGCGCAGCAAGCTGTCGGGCGGAACCGGGCGGTTCGGCCTGATCGCTCTATTCATCGGGCTGGCGATGCTGGTGGCGGCGTTCGTCCGCGCGCCCGTGAGCCAAGCGCGGGCCGATGGGGGCGTGCGCTTTCTGGGCGTCGCCTCCTGCGCCGGATCGACCTGCCATGGCCGCATGGAGGGTGACGGCACCGTCGTGCGTCAGGACGAGCTGATGCGTTGGCAGGAGCCATCAACCCCCGGCGGATCGCACAGCCGCGCCTTTGCCGTGCTGTCGAACAGCCGTAGCCAGTTTATCGCGCGCAACCTGGGGCTAAGCGATGCGGCCAGCGCGCCGATGTGCCTTGGCTGTCACAGCAGCGATGCGGTCGGCGGCGCAGCGTATCGCAATGACGGCGTCGGCTGCGAATCCTGTCACGGCCCGTCGGGCAGCTGGATCGCGAGCCATTATGCCGGCATTGGCACGAGCACCAACCCCGATGCCGAAATGCGCGCCAAGCATCTCGCCAATCTGGGCGCTGGCCTGATGAAGCTCGAAGACCCCAAGGTGCGCGCGCGCGTCTGCCTCGACTGCCACTATGGCGCGGCAGGCGATGGGCAGTTTGTCACCCACCGCATCATGGCCGCGGGGCATCCCAGAATTGCGTTTGAAATGGACCTCTTCTCGACGCTGCAACAGCATCATGCCGAGGACCGCGATTATAGCGTTCGCAAAGGCGCCCCCGACCATATGCAATTGTGGGCCGTGGGGCAGGCCGCCGCGCTGTCGCGCAGCCTCGCGCTGTTTCAATCGAAGCGCGGGACCGAGGGGGTGTTCCCTGAATTTTATTTTTACGACTGCCACAGCTGTCACCGCCGCATCTTTGATCAGGCCAAGCCGGTGCGCAGCGGCGTCGACAATCCGGGCCGCGCCGGGCTGCCCGAGGGGATGCCGCCGTTCAATGATGAGAATATGATCATGCTCGCGGCGGCGGCGCGCCTTGCCGATGCCGGACTTGCCGCCGAACTCGACGTGCGGGGCAAGGCCTTCCATGCGGCGATGGCCGACGGGCGAGCCAGCGCGGTCAAGGCCGCGGCGTCGCTTGCGGAAACATCGGCGAAGCTCGAAGCCGCCTTTGCCGCGCGCGGCTTTTCGACCGAAGATGGCTTCCGCCTGGTCGATGCCATTGCTGGAACGGCCATCGCGCCGCGCTTCACCGACTATGCCGGGTCGGTGCAGGCGGTGATGGGGATCGATACATTGTTGAATGCAATGGTATCGTCGGGGCGTGTCACCATCGGCGCGGCTGCAGGCATCCGCAGCGACATCGACCGCGCCTATGCGGCGGTACGCGATCCCAACGCCTATCGCCCCAGCGATTTTCAGGCCTCGCTTGGCAGCGCGGTGCGCGCCATCCGGCGCGCTGCGGTGAGCCCAGCGATGGACCGGCGGCGACCCTTGACCACAGGATGCGCCATCGCGGCGCTGTTGCTGTCCTCCTGCGGCGGCGGTGGGGGTGGTAGCACGCCCACCCCGACGCCTACGCCCACGCCGACACCAACCCCGACCCCGACGCCCACACCAACGCCAGCCCCGGCGGGTCTGGTTCAGGTAACCCCCTTGTCCCCGCCAGCCAATGTGGTGCTGACCTCTGCCGTCCAGTTGACCTCGGCCGGGGATGCGATGGGCCGGGTGCCGAACACCGGCACCACCCTCTTTGGCGAGGTGATGGACAACTCGATGTTCGACATCGTGAATGTCGCCATCGCCCCGAGCAACCGGACAGCGACCGTTGACGTCGGTCCGATGACCGGCCAGTTCGCGGTGCGCCTCTTCCCGGAAGACTTTGCCGCCGGGCCGAATATCACCGTCACGATCACTGGCGCCTCCAGCGCATCGAGCCAGGTGGTGGCCCAGCCTGTCAGCTATACCCTGACCGGCATGCCCACGCAGGACGGCGTGACCCAAGCGCTTAGCCGCCTGACCCATGGCGCGACGCCTGACCTTTACGCCCGCGTCCGGGCGATCGGCTTCACCGCCTTTGTCGAACAGCAGCTCAGCCCGGAGACGATTGCCGACACGGCCTTCAACGCGATGAACGCAGACGCCCTCTTGAACCGGACCACCCAGTCCGAAGGGGACATGTTCAACAGCATCATGGCGCATGATATTGCCCATGCCGCTTTCAGCGAAAAGCAGCTGCGCGAGGTGATGGGTCAGTTCTGGATGAACCACTTCCACGCGACCACCAAAGACACCAGCATCACGCAGCAGAACATCGATGACCGCGCCTTCTTCCGCGAGAATGCCTTCGGCAACTTCGAAGACCTGCTGTTGTACAGCGCCCGCAGTCCGCTCATGTCGCAGTTCCTCGACAACGACGAAAACCGCCGCGGCAACCTGAACGAAAACTACGGCCGCGAAATCCTTGAGCTTTCGTCTGTCGGCGTGAATGCCGGCTACACCGATGCCGACGTGCGCGAAGTCGCACGGATCTTCACTGGCTGGAGCTACGTTCGCACCAACCCGAACGCAGAGGGCGTGGCAGAAGAGTATGACTTCCGTTTCTACCCCGATCGCCACGATACCGGGAACAAGACCATCAGCTTCCTGAACCTGACGATCACCGGCCGCACGGGCGAAGCTGGCGTACAAGAAGGCGAAGAGCTGATCACCGCCCTGTCGCAGAACGTGAACACCCGCAACTACGTCTGCGGCAAGATCGTGCAGCTTCTGGTGGCCGATGCCCCTCCGGCCAATTTTGTCTCGGCTTGCGCGATGGCCTGGGAAACCTCGGGCGGCGAGATTGAGCCGATGCTGCGCGCCATCCTTCTGGACCCGGCCTACATCACGACCGTTGCCTACCAGCGCAATAAGGCCAAGACGCCGTTCGAATATGCCGTCTCGGCGGTGCGGCTCTTTGGTGCGGCCCCGCAAGGCGATGCAGCCCAGGTCAGCACCTTCTACCGTCAGGTCCGCGAGACCTTTGAAACCGCAGGTCAGAACAAGCTGCGCTTCTCGGTTCCGACAGGCCTTCCAGAAGTGGCGGCGGCCTGGACATCCTCGGCGACCATGATCGCCGCCTATAACGAGATGATGGATATCACCGAGAACCGCCAGAACTACGGGATTGATCTTCTTGCCGACATCAACGCTGCTGGCCTTGAAACCGCTGAGGAGGTGGCAGCCTACCTGCTGACCATCGCCACCGCTGATCGGTTCCGCCAAGACGAATTCGACGCCTTGGTTGAGGTGTTGAAGGGCGCCGACGGGATCTTTGAGCCCCGCGTTCAGGCACAGACCGCACAGACCACCCTCGCGTTGGAGCAGGCGATGGGGCTTCTGGTCGTCCTGCCCAGCTTCCAGATCCAATAATCCGCCTGGCCCTTTGACGGAGCGAACAACACCATGACAACGCGCAGACAGTTCATGACCTCGCTTGCCGCCGCCGCCAGCATGGCTGGCGTGGCAGGTGCCCCCAAATTTGCCTTTGGCCAGACCGCCGGGGGCAAGACCTTCATCAAGGTCTTCCAGCGCGGGGGGGCAGACGGTTTGCACCTGTTCCCGCTGCATGCGGACCCGTTCTACTACATGTATCGCCCGGATCTGGGGATCGAGGCACCCAGCAGTGACGCAGAAAGTGCCGTCAGCCTTGGTGCTGGCGCGCGGCGCGGGATGAACCCCAATCTTGTCCTGCTGAAAGAGATCTGGGACAGCGGGACCATGATGCTCGCTCCGGCGACGTCGTTCACCGGCAACAACCGATCGCACTTCGACTGCCAGCGCTGGATCGGCACTGGCGCGCGGAACAACCTGATCGACGGCTATCTGAACCGCTACATGCAGTCCGTTCCAGGACCCAACCATCCACTGCGGGGGATCGTCGCGGGCAAGACGTCGATCAGCACCGAAATCGGTGGCAGCATCATTGTCCCGGCTATTTCGCAGGCCACCAGCTTCAACTTGACCAACGCCGACCTTTGCTCTGGCACGGGCTGCGCCGACAACCAGTTGACGGAAATGATGCGTGAAATTTCGTCGCATGAGGTTGACCTTTCGGCCGTCGAAGGCCGCGTGCGCGACAACCAGCTGATCATGCTGGAATCGATCCAGGAAGTGCAGGCTGCCGGGGTGAACTACACGCCGTCCGCTGGCGGTCTCAACTATTCCAACAGCGACTTGGGCCGTGGCCTGCGGCTTTGCGCGCAGCTTCTCAAGGCGGGCGTTCCGCTTGAGGTTGCAGCGCTTGACTGGAACATCGGCTGGGATACCCATTCCGACCAGATCGCAACCACGACAAACCGCTTTACCGACCAGACCAAAGGCTATCACCGCGCGTTGACGCAAGGTGCCACCGACTTCCTCTGCTTCTTCCGGGACATGGGCGCCGCGATGAACAACATCGTGGTTCTTGTAGGCAGCGAATTCGGCCGCACCAAGAAGCAGAACGGTTCGACCGGTACCGACCATGGCGAAGGCGGTGCCTGGTTTGCCTTTGGCGGTCCGACGAAAGGCGGCGTTGCGACCGATGCAAGCGGCATCGCGCGGGATGTCGTGTCGATTGAGGATTCGCCCTCAGTCCCCCGGGATTGGTTGCCGACCGTCACCAGCTATCGTGACATCGTGGCAGAAATCATGATACGACACATGGGAATGCCGCAGAACCTTGTGCAAACGGTCTTCCCGGCCGCGGCACCTGGTCAGCCGGCCCACCAGTTTACCGACCTTGGCTTGTTCACCGGCAACTCTGCCGTCTGACGGGGCCGCGGTCGCTGCTTGCGATGCGTTGAAGGCAAAGGACAGTCGTGACGAACGAAACGGAGATTTCGCCGCCGTCGAAAGCGTCATTGTCCTTTGACACCCTGCTTGTCAGGCTCAAGAATGTCCTTCTTCAGGGCGTTACAGATCTCGCGCGCCCGGGCAATGCCGGGCGGCCCCGGTCCGCCGAGGCGATTGAGATCACGGATCAAGGTATCTTCCTCGCCCTTGCCAACAGCGACCGACCGGTGCCCCTGACGCCGCAGATGCTTGCAAGCTTCGCCAACCGCGCAATCCCGCGCCCGGTGGATCTGGTTTTCAGGGAAAACACCTGCATTGACGTGACCTTCTCCGTGCCGACAGCCCCGCTGGCCGAATTGCGCCAGTTGATTGAAAGCGAAGTGCGGTTCCGCTCACCCTTTTCTGAGGCTGTGGCGCTGTCGTTCTGGACAGCGCGCGAACAGGTGGACGGGCGCTGGCAAGTGCAGGCGGCCGTGCTCTTGAAGGCGAAGGTCGCTGAGCTTCTCGCCGATCTGCAAGCCAACCGCGTGCCTATGGGGCAGGTCTGGCGCGAAGCCGCCGCTGTCAGCTTTGCCGCGCAACCGGCCTGGGCCACTGGCCCCCAAGCCGCACCCGGGCCGCTGGCCATCCTCAAAGGCCTGCCCGGCACATTGAAGCTGACGCTTGCCGGCAGCGGAGTTTGTCTCTGGC
>JAAUPC010000162.1 GCA_012036325.1 Paracoccaceae bacterium | reverse complement strand
CCGGCGGGGGATTGGGTCCTGACTGGGGACATGACGGGTGCCGAACGAGCCGAGGCGGCGCTGGGTTGGCTTTTGGCCGGCTACCGCTTTGACCGCTATCGCCCGGGCCGCAAGGCAGCGGTCCTGCCGCGGCTGGTTTGCCCCGAAGGCCGTGGACGCCGCCCGCCTGATCGCCATGGCGGAAGGCGAGGCGCTGACCCGCGACCTGATCAACACACCCGCGCAGGATATGGGCCCGGAAGAGCTTGAGGCCGCGCTGATGGCGCTGTCCACCCGCTTTGGCGCCAAGGCCCGCGCGATCGTGGGCGAGGGCGCTTCTGAAGCAGAACTTCCCGATGATCCACGCTGTCGGGCGTGCCAGCCCGCGCGCGCCGCGCCTGTTGGACATGCGCTGGGGCACGGACGGCCCGGCCCTGACGCTGGTCGGCAAGGGCGTGTGCTTTGACACCGGGGGGCTGAACCTGAAGCCGTCAGCCGGCATGAACCTGATGAAGAAGGACATGGGGGGTGCCGCCACAGTGCTGGGGCTTGCCCAGATGATTATGGCGCTGAACCTGCCGCTTCGCTTGCGCGTCCTGATCCCGGCCGTTGAGAATGTGGTTTCGGGCAATGCTCTGAAACCCAAAGACATTCTGACCAGCCGCAAGGGCCTGACGGTTGAGGTGAACGACACCGATGCCGAGGGGCGGCTGGTGCTCGCTGACGCGCTGGCGCTGGCCTGTGAGGAAGACACGGATCTGGTGATCTCGATGGCCACACTGACCGGGGCAGCGCGGGTGGCGGTGGGGCCGGACCTTGCGCCCTATTACACCGATGACACCGCCCTTTCCGCAGCACTTGAGGCGGGGGCCACCGCCGCCGCCGATCCGGTCTGGCGGTTGCCGTTCCATGACCCCTATGAGCCGGTGATCGAACCCGGGATCGCCGACCTTGATAACGCGCCCGGCTTTGGCTTTGCCGGGTCGATCACGGCGGCCCTGTTCCTGCGTCGGTTTGTCGGCACGCAGCCCTACATCCACTTTGACATCTACGGCCACACGCCCAGTGACCAGCCCGCCCGCCCGAAAGGCGGGGTAGGCCAAGGCGCGCGCGCGGTGCTGTCGGCCCTGCCTGCCCTGCTGAACATGAGGACCCTGTGATGGACAAGCGCACCACCCCGTTCTCTGGCCGCATCGCCCATGTCAGCCTGCAAGGCAAGGTGCAAGCCCATTTCACCGAAGGCGAATTCGCCCAGGTCGTCGTGCCGATGACCAACCTTCTGGACAAGCCGGGGGGCGCGCGCACCCGCCAGTTGCTCATAGGGGCCAATGTGCTGCTGATCGACCGCGATCAGGGCCATGTCTTCGTGCAATCCTTGCGGGATGGTTATTGCGGCTGGATCCAGGAAAAGTCGGTCGGTCGCGGGCCCGAGGTCACGCATTGGGTGGCCGCCCCGGCCACGCATCTTTACACCGAACCGCTGGTGCAATCGCCCGAGACGGCAAGCCTCAGCATCGGGGCGCGGCTGGCGGTGGTCGGGGCCTGGGGGGCCTGGGCCAACACGCCTTACGGCTATGTGCCGATGTGCCACATCCGCCCGCTTGACCATGAGGCGCCTGATCCGGTGTCGGTTGCCGAAAGCCTTTTGGGCACGCCCTATCTGTGGGGCGGCAATTCCAGCTTCGGGATCGATTGCTCGGGCCTTGTGCAGGCATCCTTGCATGCCACGGGCCGCCATTGCCCCGGCGACAACGACATGCAGATGTCGATGGGCCGGGCGCTTGCCCCGAATGACACGCTGCAGCGCGGTGATCTGATCTTTTGGCGCGGCCATGTGGCGATGGTGGTCAACGAAACGCTGCTGATCCATGCCAACGGCCACACGATGTCAGTGTCCTACGAAGGTATCCGTGAGGCTATTGCCCGGATCTCGGCCGGCGGCGGCGGCCTGGTGCAAGCGCGGCAACGGGTGCTTTAAGGCGCATTTCAGGCCAGATCAGACCGGCCCGATCAACCGCCGCTCCAGCACCTTCAGGACCTGTTCCAAGTCTTGGCCCCGGCGCAAGACCCGTCCATCCATGCCGACCACCGCATAAAGCCCCTGCCGCGCCCGCAGTTTGGGGCGTTTTTCGATCCGGTAAAGCGGGTGCTCCGCCGTGCGGCGAAAGACGCTGAACACCGCCAGATCGCGCAGGGCGCCAATGGCATAGTCCCGCCATTCCCCGGCAGCGACCATCTGGCCATAGACCCGCAGGATCAGGTTCAGCTCTTTGCGGTCAAAGCGCACAACCTCATCAAAGCTGGGGTTGGGGGTCGGAAAGGGGATGGGCCCGCTTGCGTTCATTGGCAAAGTCTACCGGCTTCAGACGTCAAATCAACCGCACAAATCAGCCGGGAAATCCGGGGGCAAGCCGCGTCTCACCAGTATAAATCCCCCGCCAATTCGACTGGGCCCCGCCCAACCGCTTTTGCGCGGCCGGGTGATTGGCGTCCAGCACCCCGGCGCGGATCAAGAGGGCGGTGATCGCGGCCTCGGCCCCGCGCGTGCCGCCGTCGGTGATCTTCAGCGCCATGCCCAGGCCATGTTCCGGCAGGATCGCCACGAAAACCGCCTCAGCCCCGGTTTTCAGCGCCACGCGCCCCCCCATGGCGCGCATCAGTTCGGTGCAGGCCCGGCCTTCACCAGCCACGAGTTCGGGATAGGATGCCATCGCCCGGGTCAGCCGGTGCATCGCGCGCGCCCGGGTGTCGCCACCATCGCTGGCACTGGCAAAGCGGGCCATCGCGCGGGCAAGGCCGGTCACCGATACCGCGAAGTTCGGGGCAGAGCAGCCGTCAATCCCGTAACCGGCGACGGTCTCACCGGTCACCTCCTCGGTCGTCTGGCGGATCATCCGCTGGAGGGGGTGGTCCACCTCCACATACTCCGGCCCGGCCTTCAGGTGCCGGGTCACGGTCAGAAAGCCGCAATGCTTGCCCGAGCAGTTGTTGTGCAGCTGGCAAGGGCTTTCATCTGTCTTGATCAGGCGGTTACGCTCCTCCCGGTCATAGGGTTCATGCGCGCCGCAGCGCAAATCAGGCTCGGCAAGGCCCAAGCCCGACAGCCAGTCACCGGCCAGTTTGACATGCCGCGCCTCGCCCTGATGGCTGGCGCAAGCGAAGGCCAGATGCGCATCGGTCAGGCCCGCAGCCCCCGCCGCGCCGGTTTCCAGCAAGGGCAGCGCCTGGATCATCTTGCACGATGAGCGGGGGAAGATCACGGCATCGGGGTTACCCCAGGCCTCAACCACACCGGCGCTGTCGCAGATCACAGCATGGCCGGCATGGCTGCTTTCCAGAAGGCCGCCACGCCAGAGTTCGGCCATCGGTTGCGGTCTGGTCATCTTCGGCATCCCGTCACAACTGCGCGAATTGTCGCCCACAGGGCTTTCGCGGATTGGTGTTTTTGTCTAAGGATGGATTATCGGGTAGAGCCGTGCCGCGCCAGTCAAAAGGGTTGCAAAGACCCCCGGGGCAGCGGCACAAAGGCACAAGACAGCTTGGAGGCTGCGTCACACATGACTTCCCTTTTCGGTCGCTTGGCCGCGATTGCGGCGATCAGCTTTGCCGCGACAGCCAGCTTCGCCCAGGAATCCACCAACCGCGTCGCCACGATGACCGATTGGAACGTGTTCACCGAGGAAAGCCCCAAGGAATGCTGGGGTGTCTCGAAACCCACAGAGATGAACAACACCCGCGATGGCCAGCCCGTGTCGGTCCGGCGCGGCGATGTACTGCTCTTTGTGACCTTCCGGCCCGGCAAAGCGGGTGAGATCAGCTTTACCGGCGGTTACCCCTTCGCGGGCGGGTCAACGGTGGATGTCACCATCGACGGCCAGCCCTACCAGCTTTTCACCGATGGGGAATGGGCTTGGCCGGGCAGCGCCGAAGATGACGCGGCCCTCCTCGCGGCGATGAAGAACGGCACGACGGCAGTGATGACCGCACGGTCCGGCCGGGGCACCCAGACGCAGGACACGTTCTCGCTTCGCGGGTTCACTGCCGCGATGACCGACGCCGAAGCGCGCTGCAAGTAACCCTGCGGTGAAAGCCTGAAGGCGCCCCGTCGCGGGGCGCTTTTGTTTTTGGGGCGGATGGCCTATATCGCTGCCAACCCAACCAGATCGCCTGTCGCAAGGCCCCGTGAAGGATCTGCCCGATGACTGCTCCCATCACGCAAGACGTGCTGACGCTGCCGCGCAAGCTGCCCGCGTCGGACAAGACCAACATCATCGGTCTGACGCGCGACCAGCTGCGCGCGGCGCTGATTGCCGCCGGCACGCCGGAAAAGCAGGCCAAGATGCGGCTGGGGCAGCTCTGGCAGTGGGTCTACCATTGGGGCGTCCGCGACTTTGCCCTGATGACCAACCTTGCCAAGGACTACCGCGCGCTTCTGGCCGACCATTTCACCATCGAATTGCCCGACGTTGTCACCCGCCAGATTTCCGAGGATGGCACCCGCAAATACCTGGTCCGCATCGCAGGCGGGCATGAGGTTGAGGTGGTCTATATCCCTGAGACTGACCGCGGCACGCTCTGCATCTCGTCCCAGGTTGGCTGCACGCTGACCTGCTCCTTCTGCCACACCGGCACGCAGAAACTGGTCCGCAACCTGACTGCGGGGGAAATCGTCGGGCAGGTCATGCTCGCCCGGGATGACCTTGGCGAATGGCCGGTGCAGGGCGCGCCGAAGGATGAAACCCGCCTTGTCTCCAACATCGTGCTGATGGGGATGGGTGAGCCTTTGTACAACTTCGAAAACGTCCGTGACGCGATGAAGATCGTGATGGACAACGAAGGCATCGCCCTTGGCCGCCGCCGGATCACCTTGTCCACCTCTGGTGTCGTGCCCGAAATCGCCCGCACCGCGACCGAGATTGGCTGCCTGCTGGCCGTATCCTTCCATGCCACCACCGATGAGGTGCGCGACCAGCTGGTGCCGATCAACAAGCGCTGGAACATCGCCACGCTTCTGGAAGCGCTGAAGGCCTATCCGGGCCTGTCAAACAGCGAACGGATCACCTTCGAATATGTGATGCTCGAAGGTGTGAACGACACCAAGGAAGACGCGCACCGGCTGGTGAAGCTGCTGGAAGGCATTCCCGCCAAGGTGAACCTGATCCCGTTCAATGAATGGCCCGGCGCGCCTTATAAGCGGTCCTCTGGCAACCGCATCCATGCTTTTGCCGACATCATCTATCACGCCGGTTACGCCAGCCCGATCCGCACCCCGCGTGGTGAGGATATCATGGCCGCCTGCGGGCAACTGAAATCCGCCACCGAACGCGCCCGCAAGTCCAAGGCCGACATAGCCGCTGAAGCAGGGCTTTAGGTCAGGGGCCCAGGGGTCGGCGCATCCACTGCCGCGCCCATCGCCGCCTTTCGCACCGCCCGCCGGTCCAATAGGTGGAACAACAGCGGGTTCAACAGGATCGAGATCATCGCCCCCGCCACCACCAGATCCCGCGCCTCGGTAGGGACAATGGCCAGCTTGACCCCCATGGTGATGAGGATGAAGGAAAACTCGCCAATCTGGGCCAGACTGGCGGCGATGGTCAGCCCCTTCTCATGGTCATGCCCAAAGCCGCGGACGATGTAATAGGCCACCGCCGACTTGACGCCCACGATGATCACCACCGTCCCCAACAGCGCCAAGGGCGCGGTCAGGATCACACCCGGGTTGAACAGCATCCCCACCGACACGAAGAACAAGACGGCAAAGGCATCGCGCAAGGGCAAAGTCTCACGCATCGCCTGCGAGGAAAGGGTCGAGCTGGACATCACCATCCCGGCAAAGAACGCGCCCAAGGCAAAGGACACGCCAAAGAAATGCGTCGCGCCATAAGCCACGCCCAGCGCGATGGCGAGGACGGACAGGCGGAACAGTTCCCGCGATTTGGTATGTGACACAGTGTGCAGCACCCAAGGGATCACTCGCCGCCCGACGACCAGCATCAGCGCGACAAAGGCCGCCGCCTTGACCAGCGTGATCATCACCGTCGCCGCAATCGGGCCGATACCAATGCCGCTGCCCACCTCGGCGACAATCTCGGCCTCTTCAGCCACCGGGATCGGCGTGCCGCCCAGAAGCCCGGCCAAGGGCGGGATCAGGACCAGCGCCAACACCATCACCATGTCTTCCACGATCAGCCAACCCACCGCCACGCGGCCCCTGTCGCTTTGCACAAGGTCACGCTCCTGCAGGGCACGCAGCAGCACCACCGTGGACGCGACCGACAATGCCAGGCCAAAAGATCAGCGCCCCCCCCAGGGTCCACCCCATGAGCCAGCCCAAGGCCGTCCCGAAACTTGTCGCAACGGCGATCTGACCCACTGCACCGGGGACAGCAATGGCCTTTACCGCCATCAGGTCACGCGGCGAAAAGTGCAGCCCCACCCCGAACATCAAAAGGATCACCCCCAGTTCCGCCAGTTCCGTCGCCAGCCCTATGTCGGCCACATAGCCCGGCGTGAACGGCCCGATCACCACACCCGCCAGAAGATACCCCGCGATCAGCGGCAGCTTCAGCCGTTGGGCGAGAAGGCCGAACAGGAACGCCAGGCCAAAGCCCGCGACAAGAGTGGTGATCAGGGGCGTCTCGTGGGGCAAAGGTCACTGTCCTTTCCAGCCCGTGCCCTTCCCGTCTTCGGGAGGGGCAGGCGCAACCACAGGTTTTCGGGAATTCTGTCAGAAGACAACTGAAGACTGGGCATCTTGCCTGCGGTGTCCAACACCGGGGTGGCGGCAATGGGCACAAATCCGGCATTTTCTGTAGCCTTCCGCAATGCTACGCCTCACGAATGGCCGCCCTGATCCCCAACCCCCTTGCCCGACGCTTGTTCCTGCACCGCCATGCCCTGGCCGAGGCACCGACGGGGCTGTCAACAGGGGCCGCGCTGCACGCTTTGATCGACCGGATCGGCTTTGTGCAGGTCGACAGCATCAACACCGTCGCCCGGGCGCATGACATGATCCTGTGGTCGCGGCGGCAAAGCTACCGCCCGTCCAACCTGCGCCGGCTGTTAGAGCGGGATCGCACCTTATGGGAACATTGGACGCATGACGCCTCGATCCTGCCGGTGCAGCTGCATGGGGTCTGGCAACACCGCTTTGCCCGGGACGCCGACCGGCTGCACCAGAACTGGCGGCGCTGGTTCCGGGAAGGCTATGAGGCGCAGTTTGACACGATCCTGAACCGTATCGCCCGCGAAGGCCCGCTCGGCACCGCCGACGTGGGGATAGGCGAGGTGCGCGGCAAAGGCGGATGGTGGGATTGGCACCCGTCCAAGACCGCGCTGGAATGGCTATGGCGGACAGGGCAGATCGCCGTCACTCGGCGCGAAGGGTTCGCCAAGATCTATGACCTGACCGAACGCGTGATCCCCGAGGTGCACCGCGCCGCAGTGCCGGCCGAAGGGGTGACCGACTGGGCCTGCCGCAGCGCGCTGGGTCATCTTGGCTTTGCCACCCCGACCGAGCTGTCGGCCTACTGGAACGCCATCCCGATCGAGGCCGCCCGTGACTGGTGCCGCGCGGCCCTGGCGCGGGGCGAGGTGGTTGAGGTTGAGGTGGAAGGGGCCACCGGCCAGCGCCGCAAGGCCCTGACCTTCCCCGC
>JAAUPC010000161.1 GCA_012036325.1 Paracoccaceae bacterium | reverse complement strand
CACGGTCGGTGGCCACCGAGGCGTCGCTGCTCCTTTGGGAGTGCTAAAGGTCATCATTGGGAACAACGGCATCGCACGAACGAGGGCGCCGTTTCGTCAAGTCAGCGACCAACGATCCAGCATGGCGCCCGACGTGGATGCATGATGAGCAAGGACGCTGTTCCGCTTTGCGCGGATGATTTATCGAAATTCTCCCGCGCTTTGGCGCGTGAGTTGGGGCCGCAAAGCCCTTCGCACCTCACACTGATGAACATGCTGGCGCGCGCCGCGGGCTTCCGCAATGTGCAGCATTTGCGCGCGGCCCATGCGGCGTTGCGGCGGCTGAACCGGGAGGTTGAGGTGCCACCAATTGACGGGCGCGCCGTTGAAAAAACGCTGCATCGGTTTGATGTGGCTGGGCGCCTTATCGCGTGGCCCGCCAAACGTTCAGTGCAAACACTGGCGCTGTGGGCCCTGTGGTCGTCCATTCCCGGCGGCATGACGCTGAGCGAACGTGACGTAAATGAGCATCTCAACGCCGTGCATCTGTTTGGCGATCCGGCAACCTTGTGCCGGATGATGATCGGCAATGGGCTTCTCACCCGCAATACCGACTGTTCGGAGTATCGCCGGATCGAGTGCGAACCGACGCCAGAGGCCAAGCACCTGATCCGCACCCTGACAGCGCGCCGCCGGTTGCATATGGCGCGCCTTGGCGAGCCAATAACTGCCTAGTGGTTTCAGCTTGTGCGGCTGCGGACAAACATCAGCTATCAAAAGGCGCCGAGAAACAGGCGCTTTTGCCGCACAGCACGTTGCAGGCATGGTGTATGGATTTGCCGGACGCAAGCCCCCACCATTGAAATCATTGGTAATTCAGGCGCTGCATATTGCAGCATGTCAGACCGCAAATCTGCGGAATGATTGAAAGCCGAAGGGCTTGTTTTCACTGCAAAAGTAAGTGGCTGGGGGACCTGGATGCCCAGACACTCGCCCAACACGCCATGGCAAACACGGACTTTCAACCGTTTTCAAAATTCCGACCAAAAAATGGCGCCAATTGTGGGAAGACGCAAGGGAAATGTGAACACTCGCGATCGGCAAGGTAGACAACGAAAGATTTGTGGGAAAACTCGCTGGGAATCTTTATCCGAGAGTACTCCTTCGGGGTCACGGCTGGTGTGGAGCGAATGCGTTGGCTAGCCGCCCAAGAGAAAGCCGACATTCGGCTTCGCGCGTCATGTCGGTCATTGGCGGATCATTCTTGAAGAGCCGAAAGCTGCCGTTCCTTCGATGACTGCAGGTTGCGGAGAAACATGTCCCTCTGTTGCAATTCTGGCGGCTGCCTCAAAATCAAGAAGATCATGTCCCAGCGTCGTTAAGTCGTTGGCAGCTTTTGTCACCGAGCTTTCGGGATTGCCGGGCTGATCAGCGCGCCACTACAAGCAAGCTGATGAGAGGATCATCACTCAATTGGATGACGCGTTCCAGCGACATGTAGCGTGCGCATTGGACGGCCCATTCGTCATTCTGTTCGAGCAGCAAAGCGCCGACGGTGAGCGCCAAGGTGCGAACGATGATGGCATCGTCGTTAAGGAGTTGGGAGGATCGGAAGTCTTTCATCAAGAAGGCTTCCGGACCACCGACGACAACGTCGGTTCGCCGCTTGATTTCGCCGCTGAGACGCTCGATCGGGTTGGTGCTGTGAAGCTTGGCTCGATGCTTTTTCGGAAAAGTCATGTAGGAGAGCACGTCCGGCTCGGCGTCATCAAGGGTGGCTGCGAATTTGGGCACCTCGGCCGGCGCTGGTCGGCGACGGCCCGCCACTGGGCGCTGGCCGCTTCCAGCGTCTCTTGGGCGAGCCGTGGCGATGAAGGCGAAAACGACGCAACGACCGCTCTTGTGATCTTGCATGGAATGTTGACGCGATGAACTGAGGGATCGGCATCCAATTTTGATCCCCTTGCTTCGTATCGCGCTGCGATGATCGGGAGAGCGCTTCGTCGCACGAGCGAGTTCATGGCGCGAACTGATGCAGAAATAGAGCCTTTCCGTGGCATTTTGTGTCACTTGAGCAAATTGCAGCAGGGTTGAGCTTTTGTAAGTCTACATTGCGGACGCGGTCGTGGCTCTGAGCCGACGTCGCCTAGATGGCCGAGGTCATCCTGCTAGTCGGGCCGGAAAGTGAACGCCAATTGAGTTTGCAGATGGTCCACGGTGGGCACGCAGGCGATACCTTCCCACTGCTGGATTCATTGCATTTCATGTCACCCCAGTCATTGAAGACCGCGGAGCGACCATTGTGAGGCGGCTTCTGCACACAGGCGGGACCATCGGCATGCGACACGGACCTGCCGGGCTGGAGCCAGCGCCAGGGCTGGTCGAAGCGGCGGTTGGGGCACGGGCTTCGGTTTTCGCTTTCGACCCGCTTCTGGACAGTGCCGCCATCAGCTGGCGGGACTGGAACAGGATGCTGGACATGGTCGCTGTATCGCAAAGCCCGATTGTGATCACGCATGGCACCGACACGATGACCTACACCGGCGCCGCCTTGTCCCAGTGTCTGCACGGTCATGATGTTCCGGTGATCCTTTGCGGATCGATGGCGCCCCTTGGCGCAGGTGAAGATGCGGAAGAAAACTTGGAACTGGCGCTTATGGCCGATCCGGGGCCGGGCGTGTGGCTGGCCTTCAATCACCGTCTGATTCCCGCCGGAAACATCGTCAAGCACGACAGCCGCGGGGCGGACGCATTTCAGGCTATCCCGCAGGATGCGCTCGACAGCGGACCATCGGCACGGCGATTCAAGGACGCGGCGGTCGGTGTCCTGACATTGACACCGGGAACACCGGCCCGGTTCTTGGAGGCTGCATTGTCGGTCCTTGATGCTGCAGTCCTGCGCGTGTTCGGGGCGGGGACGGCGCCACCTGACCCCGCCCTCTACCGGGTTCTCTCCCGCAAGGCCGCAGAGGGCATGCGACTGCGGGCCGTGTCCGCCTGCGAAACGGGAGGTTTGACCCCAGGGTCCTATGCCGCGGGGGCACCATTGTGGGGCGCAGGGGTCGAGAACGGCGGGCGCGATACGGTCGAGGCGGCTTTCATCCGGCTGTGGCTGGCCTTGTCGGCGAGGGCGTGATGCGAACGGAAGAAGATTCGCTCGGGATCGTCGAGGTGCCCGAACAGGCACTCTGGGGTGCACAGACGCAGCGAGCGGTCACAAACTTCCGCGCCTCGGGCATCCCGATCGGGGCACTTCCCGGCGCTGGTACGGGCGCTGGCGACAGGTCAAACTGGCCGCTGCCCGGGGTCAATGGGGCCCAGGGCCGGCTGCCCGCGCCGCTGGCCGACGCCATCGCCACGGCGGCCGGGGACGTCATCGCTGGCCACCATGCCGACCAGTTTCCGGTCGATGTCTTTCAGGGCGGGGCGGGGACCTCGTCCAACATGAACGCCAACGAGGTCTTGGCGAACCTGGCACTGCGGCATCTCGGCCAAACCCCCGGAGACCACGGACTGCTGCATCCGAATGACCATGTGAACCTCTGCCAGTCCACCAACGACGTCTACCCCACCGCGATCCGGATCGCGCTGATGGCCGAGACGGCAGGCCTGCAGGCGGGCTTGACCGCGCTGGCCGAAGCCTTCGCGGCGAAGGGCGGCGAATTCGCGGACATCGAAAAGCTTGGGCGCACACAGCTTCAGGACGCTGTGCCCATGACGCTGGGGCAAGAGTTCAGGGCCTTCGCCAGCACGCTGCGCGAGGACGTGGCGCGGCTGGACGAAGTCCTGCGCCTTTTTGCCGAGGTCAACCTGGGCGGGACGGCCATTGGGACCGGCCTACTGGCCCCGGACGAATACCGCGCCGCCGTGGTGCCGGAGTTGGCCGCGATCACCGGCCTGCCGCTGGTGCCCTGCGCCGACCTGATCGAAAGCAGTTGGGACACCGGTGCCTTCGTCCTGTTCTCGGGCCTTTTGAAGCGCACGGCGACCAAGTTGTCGAAGATCGCCAACGACCTGCGCCTTCTGTCCTCCGGCCCGCGGGGCGGCCTGGGCGAGATCACCCTGCCCGCCATGCAGCCCGGCTCGTCGATCATGCCGGGCAAGGTCAATCCGGTGATCCCCGAGATGGTGAACCAGATCGCCTTCCAGGTGATCGGCGCCGATCTGACGGTGACAATGGCGGCCGAGGCGGGGCAGCTTCAGCTGAACGCCTTCGAGCCGGTGATGGCGTACAACCTGCTGACATCAATCACGCTTCTGACCCGCGGCGCGACGGCGTTCGCCACGCTCTGCGTCGCCGGAATCACCGCCAACCCCGACCGGTGCCGCGGCCACCTTGACCGCTCCACGGCCCGCATCACCGCGATGGTCCCAGAAATCGGCTACGCCCGCGCCGCCGAACGTGCGAAGGCAATGCTCAGAAACGGGTAAAGCCTCCGTCACGATCCGTGGGCAAGGAAGTTGAACGGCCCCGAGGGGCGGTTGTCGATCATCTCAAGAAGGCCATCAGGCAGGTCTGGGTGGTCTGGCGCGTAAAGCCCGACCTTTCGCAGGTTGCCCATCAGCGTCACGCGCGGGTGTGTGCGTTCCAGATAGGTGCGCACAGCGCAGGGCACATGGTCGCGGTTGGCCGACACGCCGACCTTCACGCCATGCAAGGCCCGCCAGCGGAACGCATAGTCGGGATAGAGAACCGTCTGCGTCACTTCGATCCCCGCGCCGGTCTCGTAGTCATTCATGAAGATGCGGTCGCCCGTCATCAGCGCCACGCCCTGATAGCGGAACTGCCCCGCCCGAGTGCTGCCCGGATCACCGATGCGCTCAAGCCGCCGGTAGAAGAGATGCTCGGCCTCGGGCGCGAAGCCGACAAGCGCGCGGATGATCTTTCCCGGAGTGGACATGGACCAGTAGTATTCGAAGAAAGTTCCGGTGAGGTTGAAGATCCGCGGATCATTCCGCGCCATGATCCGGTCGAAGTGCACCCGCAGCGTGCGCGACAGTTGATCCGACCCCAGGCCCCGCAGCTTGACGATTGCGGCAAAGTCGACGGCCGGCATGTGGATCTCGAACTCCTCGACCCCGAAGTGGTCACATATGCGGCGGAGGAGCGGGGCGCGGGGCGTCGATGTCCCGGCGAGGTAACGGTTCAACTGGCTGCGGTTCAGCCCCAGGTCGCGCGCGACAACCGAAATTGAAGGGCGATAGGTGCAGAGAAGGCGCAGATTTGCAGGCAGATCGGACATGTTTTCCCTAGGTTTGGCAATTTCTTGGGCAATGGACTGGCGCAGTATGATGCTATCATCGCAACATTATGCGCCATAATGCAGCGGTTCACCAAATTGTCAAATTGGATCGGACTCGGCCAAACTGACGAGACCGGGGTGTCAGTCCCCGACCTGCCAGGGAAAACGCATGATGACCGCTTCCGAGCGGACCTCTGGTCCGCGCAACACCATCGGAATTGTCGCCGGATCGGGCCCCGAGGCGGGGATCGACCTTTGGGCGAAGGTCTTGCGCCACAATGCCGACCTGATGGGCGATGACTTCGGCGGCGACCTTGACGCGCCGCGGGTGGTGATCCTGTCCGAACCATTGCTCGGCCTGTCCATGGATCTTTCCCGCAACGAAACCGTTGTCTGGGAGGCGCTGAAAGATACAGCGGCCGCGATTTCGGTGCGCTGCGACCACTGGGCCATCGCCTGCAACACGCTGAACTGGTTCGCCCCGCGCATTTCCAATCTGGGGTTGCCAGGAGAGTTCGTCAGCTTCCAGTCCGTGCTGTCCGACTGGATCGCCGCCTCCGGCCTCACCCGGCTGGGCCTTCTTGGCGCCGCACCCGTGACCGAGATGGGTGTCTGGTCCGCCTACCGCGCACTTTCAGACCTTGTCGAAGTCGAGACGCCGGCAGATGCCGAAGCCCTGCATGCGCTGATCCATGACGTAAAGCGGCTTGGGTCTGCTGACCCGACCTTGCGCCGGCGTTTCAAGGCCCTGGCCGAGACGATGCGGGCCGAAACGTTGCTGCTCGCTTGCACCGAACTTCCGCTGATCGCCGAGATCGAGACGACCAAGCGGCTGGTCGACGTGACAGACCTTGTGGCAGTCGAGCTGGCCCGCCGTTCACTTCCCAGATGGGACGCAGCCAAGAACGACCGCCAAGCCGCGCGCGCATCGGGGGCAAGGGGCCAGGCGAGGGCACCTCGGGAAGATGCGCATGGATGATCCCGTCCGCATTTGGGAGGGTCCGGTGCCGGATAACGCCAAGGTGGCCGAAAAACTGTTTGCCGTTCTGAACTGACGTAAAAAAAACCAACAAGGAGGTTCCCAAGTGACGACATCCCTTCACCTTCCCCGCCGCGCGGTCCTGCGCGGCCTTCTGGCCGGGTCTGCCGCGATGACCCTGGGTCTGCCGCGGATCGCCGGGGCGCAGACGCCCAGCGAGATCGTCTGGGCCAAGCGGTTCGAGGCCACGCTCTACGATCCCGCGACCTCGATCACGGCCTCGTCCTGGGAGCTTCTGCACATCCTTTATGACGGCCTGACCGAGATGGACGAGAACATGCAGCCCGTCCCCGGGCTTGCGACGGCATGGGAGACGCCGGATCCGCTGACCTACCTCTTCACGATCCGCGAGGGCGTGACCTTCCACAACGGCCGCACCATGACTCCGGCCGATGTCGCAGGCAGCCTGTCGCGCCTCGTCGACCCGGCGACGGGGTCGTTCTTCGCGGGCCAGATGGGCAAGATCACCGCCGTCACGGTCGAGCCCGACAACCGCGTCAAGGTCACGCTGGCCGAGCCCTGGGCGCCCATGCTTGGCGCGCTGTCCTCGACCATGGCCTCGATCATCCCGATGGAAGAGCTGGCGGCCGGCACGTTCGATCCGACGACGCAGTTCAACGGCACAGGCCCCTACATGGTCGAAAGCCATGCCCAGGGCGACAACTGGGTTCTGACGCGCAATCCAAACTACTGGAAGGCGGGCCAGCCGGTCGCCGACCGGGTCGTCGTGCGGATCATCCCGACAGAACAGTCGCTGATTGCGGGCCTTCGCGACGGGACGATCCATATCGCCCAGTTCGACGCCAGCCCTGACGCCTCGCTCTTGTTGCAGCAGGTCGAGAACGTCGAGGTCGTGCAGAACCTGCAGACCAACGTGTTCTGGATGTTCCTGAATGCGGTGAAGGAAGGCTCGCCCTTCACGGACCAGAAAGTGCGGCAGGCGGTGGTGCTGGCCTTGGACCGCGACCGGATCGCCCAGGTCGCCATGGGTGGCAACGCGGCCCCGGCCAGCGCGATGCCCCCGGCGTTCAATGCCTGCGATACGGCGAAGCTTCCCTTCTACAACCGGGATGTCGAACGGTCGAAGGCCCTGCTTGCCGAGGCCGGGGCCGAGGGGCTGACCTTTGAACTGCTCATCACCGCCGGGACGACCCTGCCGGCCATCGGCCAGGTCATCCGCGACAGTCTGTCCGAGGCCGGGATCACGGTGAACCTGGCGGCACTGGACGAAGGCACGGTGGTGACGCGGATGTGGGTCGACAACCCGGGCAACTTCGAAGGCTGCGCTTTCGTGGTATGCGGGCTACTCCGACCCGGCGATGCTTCCCCTGTGGTTCGTCCCCGAGGTGGCCGGTTTCTCGGCGGGCTTCCAGGCTTCTGACGCGGACCTGACGGCCGTCATCAACGCGACCCGCA
>JAAUPC010000160.1 GCA_012036325.1 Paracoccaceae bacterium | reverse complement strand
GGAATCTGCTTCCCAGCCTCCACGATCGCGTCGGCGGACGACCCCCAGAGTTTCAAGGGGCCCTTGAGTTGCCACGCGTTCATTCCCTGGCGCACGCCGTGGCTCGCGGCATGGACCTTGCGTGCGAGGTCGGTGAACGCGAAGAAAATCCTGGCCGGCGCCTCGCGCGAGATCTCGATCGCGCGTTGATTCGTAGACCGGGAGAAGTGGAGGATTCATGCGTCGTTTCATCGTAGTGACCGCGCTCTTCGCGTTGGTCGGGGGCTGTGTGGGCGGATCGAAGGAAGTCAGCGAGAAGGACAAGGAGCGCCTTCCTCCCGAGTTCGACGTCGCCGTGGTCGAGACCGCGCTCGACCGTATGGAGCGGGAATATCTGAAGGTCCCCACCTACGATGATCTGAACCGGAACAAAAAGCCTTCGCCGACAAGATGCTGGCCGAAGGCGTGACGGTCGGGATCACGCTGACCGGGGCGCTGACGCTGATTCCCGGCCTGGGCTTCAATGGCACCCTGATCGATGCCTCGCTGGTCGCCGCCGACTGCCGCGGTGATGGCGATTGACGGCGGCACCAGTTCCCGCACGGCCTACATGTACGAACCTTTCGAGGGCGAAACCGAAGTACGCAACTTCAACCGGCTGGACACCGCCGACCTGCTGCGCTATTTCCGCACCGCCCAGGAATATGGCTGGGATGTGGGCATCCACGTCACCGGCGACCGGGCGATGGACATGGCGGTGGACAGCTTTGCCCAGGTGGCGCAGGAAATGCCGCGGCCCGACAGACGCCATAACATCATCCACGGCTATTTCCCCAGCGACCGCGCCCTGCGCCAGATGAGGGAACACCAGATCGGCGTGGTGGTGCAGCCGACTTTTCTCTATTGGGAAGGGGATATGATCTTCCGCGATGTGGGCGTGCGCCGGGCGGCGAATTACAAGCCGGTGCGCAAATATCTGGATCACGGTATCCCCGTGGCGGCCAACTCGGATATTCCCAGCACCACTTCTGTGAACCCCTTTGTGGCGCTCTAATGCCCTGGTGACGCGCAAAAACATCCTGGGCCATTATATCGCTGCGGCTCAGGCCATTAGCCGTGCCGAAGCCTTGCACGCCTACACGCTGGGCGGAACCTGGTTGACTCGGGAAGAGGCGATCAAGGGCAGCATTGTCGCGGGCAAGGTGGCCGACCTGGTAGTGATTGATCGTGACTATTTTGCCGTGCCAGACGAAGAGATCAAAGCCATCCAACCGGTGATGACTGTGGCCGATGGAAAAATTGTGTGGCAGGCTGGGGATACGGCGCGCAGCTAAATCATCGTCCAAAAAGAACTTGTAGATTTTCTACGTTTCTTCATTTTCTCTTCACATTGTAAGGTATCTGTTATACTGCAATGCAACAATTGGTGTATACTAGATGGAGTTCTTCTCATTACACCCAACTTCATCTACCCAGGAAGATCCAATAGACGGAGATTGACCTTCCATCGCCTCAGCAACATCACCTGCTCTGCCACCCCGGCCTAGTCCGTCTTCATACTGTAGCCATCCTCACACCCTTTATACATAAATCTAGCCATTTCCAACTATTGGAGGCGCAATTGTATGAACGAGTACTATACTACATTAGATCTACTCCCTTCAGCCACGCCAGAACAATTGCGCACGCGCTACAAACAGTTGATCCGCATCTATCACCCGGATCGCTTCCCGAATAGCACAGACAAAGCCTATGCCGAGGAGCGCCTCAAAGCGATTAATGAGGCCTATGCTGTACTGAGCAAGAGTAGCAAGGTAGGCATTCCCCCAGAGTGGGACAATCCCACGCCAACGGCGCAAACTCGACAAGCCGCTACCCCTACTCCTGCAACGACCGCCAAAGCCGTGGTTCCGCTAGGGTTTTTACGGCGTAGGGTCAAGCAGGCGGTAGTGGCCGGTGGGATTGTGCTGGCCGGGTTAGCCGCCACCCCATTGGTGGTCTCGCCAACTTCGGCCCTCCCCCAATCGTGGAGCATGACCCTGGCTGGCTTAGAGCAGCCCGCTGTAGCAGCCCAAACGCCACACTTGCCCCTGGCTGCTCCAACAACGGCAGATTGGGTACCCGTTACTTCACCTAGCGGCCAACGGTTGGTCTTTATCTTGCGGCAAGCTAACGTGGAAAGCTTTACCTGCGCGACCCTGACAGTGGTCAATTGCGCCCAGTGTTGACGGACGCTGTGCAGGGTCATTCCCTGGTCTGGTCGTCAGATGAAAACCAACTGGCCTTTGTCGCGGGCGAAAATAGCGCCAGTCGCTTGTACCTTCTCGATCTGCAAACTGGTCAACTGACCCGCAGGTCAACATAGTTGAATAGTTGAAATGGATCAACGGAGAACATCCGGCTGGTCAGCAAGTAGCGCCGCACTTCAGTGAAGGTGCGTCCAGTTTTGTGGCAGTAATCATCCATAGCCAAAGTTTTCCGCACCATAGACAAACTCCCCACCGACCATCGTAGCCGCAATCGGTGTCGTGAGGATCGCTGCGGTGGGAACAGTGAAAATATCGGCTCCCAACACCGTCAGATCCGCCAAGATACCCGGCGCAATTTTGCCCTGTACACCTTCCATCCCCACTGAATAAGCCGCCCCTACGGTATAAGCATAGACCGCTTCTTCCACCGAAACACATTCTTCTGGATACCACCTTCCGCTCCAGGATAGCCATCCGCCCGCCGCCCGGTGACATGCAGACAGAGGTTGATCTTGGCCGGCGCGTCCTCGGAAACCGCGTCAGCCGCCATTGTCGGTGGCCGCCTCAACCGGGGCGGAGGGTGCGGCGGCGGCCCCGGCCTCATCGGCCATCACCGCATCAAGGCCGATCTCAAGCTTGCGGCGGATCCGCTCGCCGTCTTTCTCGGTCGGGTCGAAAGAGAGGGCGCGGCGCCACTGGAAGCGCGCCTCAAGCTTGCGACCGACCATCCAGTAAACGTCGCCGAGGTGGTCAGTCACGATGGGATCGACCGGTTCCAGAAGCGAGGCGCGCTCCATCGGTTCAAGCGCGTCATCGTAGCGGCCAAGGCGGAAATACGCCCAGGCGAGGCTATCGATGATGTAGCCCTTGTCAGGATCAGCGGCGACGGCCTTTTCGATCATGCCCAGCGCCTCATCCAGCTTTTCGCCGCGGTCGACCAGGCCGTATCCCAGATAATTCAGGACCTGCGGCTGGTTGCCGTTCAGTTCCAGCGAGCGGCGGAAGTCAGCCTCGGCCGCCGCCCAGTCTTTGGATTGTTCGTGGCAGATGCCGCGATAGAAGAACAAGACCCAGTCATCTTCGGTCACTTCGGGCAGAAGGTCGATGGCGGCGGTATAGGCAACTTCGGCCTCGTCAAAGCGTTCTTCCATGCGCAGCAGGTCACCCAGCGCGAATTGCACGCCCAAGAGGTCACCATGGCTGCGGGCCAGAGCCTGCAGCGCCTCAAGTGCTGCGTCAGACTTGCCTTGCGCCCGCAAAGCCCCCGCACGGCCAATCTCGGCCGAGACGAAGGCCGGGTTTTCGGGGGTGAAGAGGGCATAGGTTTCTTCGGCAAGCTGGTGCTGGCCAAGCCCGTCCAGCACGTCGGCGGTCAAAAGGAGCGCATCCGTGTGGTCAGGGCGCAGGTAGCCCGCGACGCGGAGGTGAAGGAGGGTGTAGACGGCATCCGCCTCACCATTGAGGGCGGTGGAGACGGTGAAGAACACCTCGGCGATGCCGTCGCGGGCGGTGCGGACGGTGTCGAAGGGCACAGGCTCACCCGCCTCAAGCCGGCGGTGAAGGGCGTCGATGATCGGGTCGGGGCCGGGGCCGAACGAGCGGTCGAGAAGCGCCAGCGCATCGGCGTTGCGTTCCAGACCGCTAAGGATCTGGGCATGGGCGAGCACCCCGCGCCGCATGACGAAAACCGGGCCTGCCGCACGGCCGGACAGGATTTCATCGGCACCTTCCAGATCACCGACCGAGGCGAGGGCGAGCGCCTTGTGATACAGACCGAACGCCTCCAGCCCCTTGGTGGCGGCGATGGCGTCAAAGGCAGTGATCGCGTCCGACATCTTGCCGGTGCCGACATGGGCCCAGGCGACGACAAGGGCGTTGACCAAGTCCCCCAGGTCACGGTCGCCCTCAGCTGCGGCAAGGATGGCGGCGTAATCCTCACGCATCGCTTCATCGGCGAGCAGGGCGAATTCGGCAAGTTGGCTGGGCGGGCCTTCCAGCGCCTTCAGTTGGCGGGCGGCTTCGGTGGCGATGGCGAAATCGCCGTTGCCCAGTTCGGAGAGAAGCGCGCCCTCCAAAAGGCGCAGGTTGCCGGAATCAGCAAGGATCGCCTTGCCGTACCAGCCAGCGGCGGCGCGGAAATCGTTCTGCGATTCGGCGACGCGGGCCGCAAGGTAAGCGCCTGCGTCCCCGTCATCTTCCGCCCGAAGTGGGGTGGCCAGCACGGCGGCCAAGGCAAGGGCGGTCAGCGTGCGGGACAGGGGGTAGGGCATGGGGCTCTCCTTGGGCGATGGGGCAAGGCTAGCGGGCAAGGGCGGGCATGGCAATGCGGGCAGGCCGGACCATATGGCCCGGCCCGGTTTTCGGCCCGCGTTTCGGCAACACGCTTGCGTGAGGCGTCACATGTTGGGGTAGTTCGGGCCGCCGCCGCCCATCGGCGTGGTCCAGGTGATGTTCTGCGACGGGTCCTTGATGTCACAGGTCTTGCAATGGACGCAGTTCTGGAAGTTGATCTGGAAGCGCGCGTCGTCGCCTTCGCCCACCACCTCATACACCCCCGCCGGGCAATAGCGCTGCGCGGGTTCGGCGTATTTCGGCAGGTTGATCGTGATGGGGACCGAGGGGTCTTTCAAGACCAGATGGGCGGGCTGGGCCTCATCATGGTTGGTGAAGCTGAAGGCGACGTTGGTCAACCGGTCGAAGGACAGCTTGCCATCGGGCTTGGGGTAGTCGATCGGCTTGTGGTCCTTGGCCTTGCCGGTGGCGGCGGCGTCGGATTTGCCGTGGCGCAGGGTGCCAAAAGCGGTCAGGCCGACGGTGTTCAGCCACATGTCGACACCGCCGCCCATCAGGCTGGCCACAAGGCCGTAGCGCGACCAGAGTGGTTTGACGTTGCGGACCTTCTTGAGGTCTTTCGCAATCGGGCCGGTGCGGACGAGTGCCTCATACCCGTCAAGCTCATCCCCCTGGCGGCCGGCCTTGATGGCGACAAAGGCCGCCTCAGCCGCCGCGATGCCGGACAGCATCGCGTTGTGGTTGCCCTTGATCCGGGGCACGTTCACAAGACCGGCCGAGCAGCCCAGAAGTGCCACACCGGGGGCGACCAGTTTCGGGATCGATTGCCAGCCACCTTCAGAAATCGCGCGGGCGCCGTAAGCCACGCGTTTGCCGCCCTTCAAAAGCTCGGCCACCATTGGGTGGTGCTTGAAGCGCTGGAATTCCATGTAGGGGTAAAGATGCGGGTTTTCGTAGTTCAGGTGGACCACGAAGCCCACATAAACCTGATTGTTCTCAAGGTGGTAGATGAAGCTGCCGCCGCCTGCGTTGCGGCCCAGGGGCCAGCCCATCGTATGCGTCACGCGGCCAAGGTGGTGCTTTTCGGGGTCAATCTCCCAGATTTCCTTCATGCCCAGCCCGTATTTCTGCGGGCAGTGGCCTTTGGAAAGCTGGTACTTTTCGATCACCTGTTTCGACAGGCTGCCGCGCACGCCTTCGGACAGGAAGACATATTTGCCGCGCAGCTCCATCCCCGGCTCATAGGACGGCCCCGGTTCGCGGGTTTCGGGGTCGCGGCCAAATTCACCGGCGACGACGCCGACGACGGTGTCGCCCTCAAACACCAGTTCTGAACAGGCCATGCCGGGGAAAATCTCGACCCCCAGCCCTTCGGCCACGCCCGCCATCCAGCGGCAGACGTTCGCCATGCTGACGATGTAGTTGCCGTGGTTGTTCATCAGGGGCGGCATCGGCCAGTTCGGAATGCGGATCTGACCCGCAGGCCCCAGCATGTAAAAGTTGTCTTCCGTCACCGGCGTCTTGATCGGCGCATCCATTGACCGCCAGTCGGGCAGCAGCGCATCCAGACCAACCGGGTCCAAGACCGCGCCGGACAGGATATGCGCCCCAACCTCTGACCCCTTTTCCAAGACGACGACTGACAAGTCTGCATCCAGCTGCTTCAGCTTGATCGCGGCAGAGAGGCCCGCAGGCCCGGCCCCGACGATCACCACGTCATAGTCCATCTTCTCGCGCTGGATCGCTGTCATCGCTTGTCCTTCTCGGGCGGTCTTTGCCGTGAAACGCTGGAGTTTTCG
The DNA here is from genome assembly GCA_012036325.1 of Paracoccaceae bacterium. Taxonomy (GTDB): domain Bacteria; phylum Pseudomonadota; class Alphaproteobacteria; order Rhodobacterales; family Rhodobacteraceae; genus Tabrizicola. The sequence continues at coordinate 1,400 of JAAUPC010000160.1, read as the reverse complement.
CGGCTTTCCTGTTGCCGCAAGGCTTGACCAACGTCAACCACCGGTCAAGCGTGACGCAACATCACACCATGCCGCCACCCATGGGCGAAACTTTCTGTCCCGCCTGCGACGATGCGCCGCCGGTCCCCGGCATGCCCCCTTGCAATTGGCCGCCCCATCGGATCAGGTAAGGGCCAAGACAAGTCCGAAGTCATGGGCCGAAAACCGGCCCGTGACTTCTTTCTTTCGTGTGGAAGGCTTATGGAAAAGATCCCGATGACCCGGCGCGGCTATGTCGCCCTGGATGAAGAGCTGAAGCAGCTGAAGACGGTCGACCGTCCGGCCATCATCCGTGATATCGCCGAAGCGCGCGAACATGGCGATTTGTCGGAAAACGCGGAATACCACGCCGCACGCGAAAAGCAGGGCTTCATCGAAGGCCGCATCAAGGAGCTTGAGGGCACCTTGTCGCTGGCGGACGTGATTGATCCGACCAAGCTGTCCGGGTCGATCAAGTTCGGGGCCACGGTGGATCTGGCCGATGTCGATAACGGCGACGAGAAGACCTATCAGATCGTCGGTGAGACCGAGGCCGATATTGAAAATGGACTGCTCAACATCCGCTCTCCGCTGGCGCGGGCCTTGATCGGCAAGGAAGAGGGTGATTCCCTGGACGTGAAGACGCCCGGCGGCACCCGGACCTATGAGATCCTGAAGGTTCGTTATGTCTGATCAGGGCGCCCTGATGAAACCGACCAGAGACCTGCAAAAGCCGGAGCTTGGCGCAAGGAAGCCTCCGACTGCCGCACTTGACCCGGGTCTTGTGCCCGCGGACCCCCCAACATCAGGCCGCGGGCTTGAGATGGCGGGGGCTGGCCTTAGCCTGATCTGGGTGCTGTTGATCCTTGGCTATGTGCTGATCACCCCCCCCGGCAGCGACGCCCAGACCTTCGGGCTGGTGATGACGCTGTTGATGGTCTTCCTGCCGGTCGCGCTGATCTGGGTGGTGGTGACGACGCTGCGGTCGGTGCGCGAGTTGCGGGCCGAGGCCGCGCGTCTGCAAGCCACGGTCGAAGCGATGCGGTCCAGCTATGTGCAGGCACAGGCGCAGGCCCCGCAAGGCGGTGGGATAAAGCCCTCAGTCGAGCGCAAGATTGACGAGATTGCCGCCGCGACGAAGCAGGCGGAAACCGTGCTGGCCACCTTCACCTCACGCCGGGATGCAGGCCTGACGGTGCCGTCGGCTGACCGGAAAGTGGCACTTGCCAAGCCGGTCTCTGACCCAAGTGCCGAACAACCGGCGCTGGCGCTTGGCACTCCGGCGGATGACCTGCGGTCGCCCCTGACGGTGGCCGATTTCGTGCGCGCGCTGCAGTTTCCCGAAACGCCCGACGACCGCGAAGGCTTTCGCGCGCTGCGGC
>JAAUPC010000159.1 GCA_012036325.1 Paracoccaceae bacterium | reverse complement strand
CTTCACGGACATAGTCATGGCTCGCCCGGATGCCCCGGCTCCCGCCAGTGAGAAAGTCCCCCCAGACACGGTCCCGCCGCGGCTGAAACCCAGCACGGACGACCGCCCTTTCCGAGCCGGAATCCCGACGCGCTCGACCGCGCCAGCACATACAGCCCGTTTCTGGCGAATCTGATCGGGCGGCGAGGGGACTTGGTGGCGGCCTTGTCCGGTGGCGATTGCGAGGCGGCGCTGGCCTTGGCGCTATCCAATACAGGCGAGACCGATGTCGGCATCGCGCTCCGTTACCAGCGGCAGGGGGTGGCGCTGGTCACCGCGTTGCTGACCTCGCCGGGGTCTGGGATCTGGCGCGGGTGACGGGCGTGCTGTCGGATTTCGCCGATGCCGCCATCGACGCTGCGCTAGCGGCGGCAATTGCCGAACGGTTTCCCGATGCCGGAACCGCCGGATTCACCGTCATCGCGCTTGGCAAGCAGGGCGGGCGGGAGCTGAATTACTCATCAGACATCGACCCGATCCTGCTCTACGACCCCGCCGTCTTGCCGCACCGTGCGCGAGAGGATGTGGCGGACAGCGCGGTCCGCATCGGGCGGCGGATGGTTGAGCTGCTCTCGGCGCGAACGCCCCAAGGCTATGTGTTCCGCGTCGACTTGCGCCTGCGCCCGCGCCCGAGGTGACGCCGATTGTGCTGCCGGTCGATGCCGCGATCACCTATTATGAATCGCAGGCGCTGGCTTGGGAGCAGGCGGCGTTCATCCGCGCGCGCAGCTGCGCCGGGGACCGGGCATTGGGGGGCGCATTTTCTCGATGCGATCCAGCCGTTCATCTGGCGGCGCAGCCTCGACTTCGGGCAAATCCGCCGCATCGCCGATATATCGCAGCGGATTCGCGGCCATTATGCCGAGGGGCAGGCGTTTGGACCGGGCTATGATCTCAAACGTGGCCATGGCGGCATCCGTGAGGTCGAATTTTTCGCGCAGGTGCAGCAGCTGATCCATGGTGGCCGCGACACTAGCCTGCGCAGCCCGGCCACCGTCGATGCGTTGCGGGCGCTGGCCGATGCGATCGGTCGGCTTTTGGCCGAGTTCGCGCATATCGACGTCTATGGCTCAGGCGGGGCGCCGTTGCCGGAGGACCTGTCGCGCGAAGGCATGGCGCTGCATGTCGAAGGCGCCGAGATTCAGGACCGGGTGCATGTGCTGGTCAGCCTGTCTTCCATCTCAAGCGGGCAGATCATCTGGAACCAGCGCGCGGCGGTGCCCTTGGCCGAGGCGGATTTCATCGGTGCAGGCGATCTGCCGCCCCTGGTGTTTCAGGCCGCCGATGCCGCCCTGGCGCATTTCCCGCAGCTGCCGGAATGCCAGGACGGCCCGCGCCGGGCGAACGCGCTGATCGCCAATGCGCTGACCGAGATGTTCAGCTATGACGGCGACCGCTTGCGCCATGCCGACCAATTGCTGGCCGAAGCGGGCGAGATTGCAAGCTCGGCCCGGATCTATGCCTGGCGGGTCCTGGTGCGGCAGATCATGTATGTGGAGCGGACCGAGCCGGACTATGCCCGCCTGACTGCCGAGATCGACGCCTATTCGCGCAAGGCGCTGGAACTGTCGAAGGCGAACCCGCTGGTTCTGTCGCTGGTCGGGCTGGCGCGGGTGATGATCGACGAAAACCCCGATGCCGGGGTGGTCCTGGCGCGGGATGCGCTGGCCCTGTCGCCCTATAACGCCCATGCCCATCTGGCGCAGGCCGCAGCCCTTGGCCGGACCGGTGACCAAGTGGCCGCGCTAGAGGCCGCGCGGCGTGGGGCTGAAATCGCTGCCCGCACCGCGCATGTCCACTGGTGGGAGGCGCTGTCCGGTCTGGTCGCGATGCGAAGCGAAAGCTATACCGCGGCCATCGCGCATTATGAGGCGGCGCATTATCGCGCGCCGGGGTTCCGGGCCGCGATGCGCCATCTTCTGTTCCTTTATCTGTGGGCGGGCGAGCAGGAAAAGGCGGCGCGGGTCTACAAGGGCCTGATGCGGGCCGAGCCGGATTTCACGGTTGAGCGTATCCTGACCGAACCGGACTACCCTGCCGTCACCTTGCGCCGCAGTGGTCTGGTGGACCGCTTCGGCGCAGAGGTGGCAAAGCTGTAGCCAAGGCTTAGTCAGATGAGGATTTGGCCCAGAGGTTGATGTCCTTCTCTTCCGAGATGGCATCGATCTGTGCCAGTTCCGCAGCCGTGAAATCCAGGTTGCGGATCGCGGCGGCGCAGTCTTCGACCTGTTCTGGTTTCGAGGCCCCGATCAGCGCGCTGGTGATCCCGGGGCCGGTCTTGCCGGGGCGCAAGACCCAGGCCAAGGCCATTTGCGCCAGGGTTTGGCCCCGCGCCGCAGCCATGTCATTCAGCTTTTTCACCGAGGCGACGGCCTTTTCGACCACCGCCGGGTCCAGCGACTTGCCTTGCGTTGCGCGGCTGCCGGCGGGGATGCCCTTCAGGTACTTGTTGGTCAAAAGCCCCTGCGCCAGCGGGATGAAGGCGATAGAGCCGACGCCAAGATCATCCAGCGTCTCTTTCAGCCCATCGGTTTCGACCCATCGGTTCAGGATGTTGTAGCTGGGCTGATGGATCAGCAGGGGGGTGCCGAGGGATTTCAGGATCGCCACAGCCTCACGCGTGCGCTGGCTGTTGTAGCTGGAGATGCCGATATACTGCGCCCGCCCCGACCGGACGATATGGTCCAAGGCACCCATGGTTTCCTCAAGCGGCGTGTCGGGGTCAAAGCGGTGCGAATAGAAGATGTCGACATAGTCGAGACCCATCCGCTTCAGCGACTGGTCGCAGGAGGCGATCACATATTTCCGGCTGCCCCATTCGCCATAGGGCCCGTTCCACATGTGGTAACCCGCCTTCGAGGAGATGATAAGCTCATCCCGGTGGGAACGGAAATCGGTGCGGAGGAGTTCCCCAAACGCCTCCTCGGCGCTGCCGGCAGGGGGGCCGTAGTTGTTGGCAAGGTCGAAATGGGTGATGCCGTGATCAAAAGCTGTGCGGCAGATTGCCTGTTTCGTCGCATGGGGAGTGTCATGGCCGAAGTTGTGCCAAAGGCCCAGGCTGATCGCGGGCAGTTGCAGGCCCGAGCGGCCGCAGCGGCGGTAAATCATCCGGCCATAACGGTCATCGCGGGGGGCGTAGGTCATGGGGTCCTCCAGGTTGGCACCACCATTTCACGGGGGTCGGATGGCTTCAAGTTGCGCCGGGGTTTGATCCGGGGGATGCTGCGGGCATGAAGGCATTGATCTGGTTCTGGCAATTCGTCGTGGCGGTCTCGACCCGGGTCGGAAACGGCCATTTCGGGCTGATCGCGGCGGGCGTGGCCTTCTACGCGATGTTCGCCGTCTTTCCAGGCCTTGGCGCAGCAGTGGCGCTGTGGGGGCTGGTGGCGGACCCGACTGTCATCACCGGCTATCTGACGGTGGCCGAGCGGTTCCTGCCGCCGGAAGCGGCCAAGCTGATCCATGACCAGGTCATGGGGTTGGTGACGGCTCCGAAAGCCGCGTTGGGCTGGACCACGGCGCTGTCCTTGGGCATTGCGCTTTATTCGGCGCGGGCGGGGGTGTCGGCGCTGATCCAAGGGCTGGACGTGGTGCACCGGGCGCGGCCACGGGGCTGGGTCTGGGGCTATGCGGTAGACTTCATGCTGACCGCGGCCCTGATCGGGGCGCTGTTCGTGGCGCTGGTGACAGTCGTGGTAGTGCCGATCCTGCTGTCTTACGTCGCCTTCGGCACGTTTGAAGCCTGGCTGATCAAGGTCCTGCCCTGGGGGGCGATGTTCCTTCTGGTGTTGACCAGCCTGTCGATCCTCTACCGCTTTGGCCCCAACGTGGAGGGCGGGTTCCGCTCGTCCTGGATTTCAGTCGGGGTGCTGGTGGCGGCGCTGGCCTGGGCGGGGGTGTCGATCGGATTTTCGGTCTATCTGGCGAATTTCAACAGCTACAACGCGATTTACGGGTCCATCGGCGCGGTCATCATCCTGATGATGTGGCTTTATCTGAGCGTCTGGGCCGTGCTTCTGGGCGGGGCCATCAACGCTGAGCTTGACGAGCAAGTGCGCCGTCAGAACCGCGCGTCGGGCAAGCCGCAGAACGGATCAACCGGGCTTTGACTCTGGAACGGCGCGCGGCCCAGAAGGCAGTCCAGCGTGGCGCGCTGCATTGTGTCCATCGTGGCATAGGCGTTGATGACGCAGGGCAGGCGCGGGGCGTCGTACAGGTAATACGGGTAGCCGAAAGAGATGAGGGCGGTCGGCACCTCATGCCAATGCCGCGCCATCGCGCCATGCATGCCGCCGGTCAGGCGGTTCCAGTCCAGAAAGATGCGGCCCCGGGTCAGCAGGGTTTCCTCGGCCATCAGATACAGCACAAGGTCAAAGTCGCGCGGGTCATGGCGGGCTTCGGGGGTGTAGAGGGTGACCTTAAACCCCTCGGCGCGCAGCAGGTCTGGAAAGGCCATCGGCATTCCGGTGCCGTGCAAGGGTGTCACGATGCCGGTGGAATAGACCAGCACGCGGCGGTACTTGGTGGGCGAGATAGGGATGATGCCTTTGGTGTCCTTCACCAGCGTCGGCGCGCGCGCGGTGACGGCTTGGGCTTGTGCCGCATTCTCGGGGTTGAAAAGCTGGCTACGGTCGGCGGGCTGATGGCCCGTTTTGTGCAGTGTTAGTGCCGCTTTCAGCCCCAGGATGCGGATCATCGCCTCATCCAGCCTTTCACGGGTCAGGCGGCCATCTGCAAGGGCGGCCTCAATCCGCGCGATGTCGGCTTCGGGTTCATCCGAGAAGAGGATCACGTCACAGCCCGAGGAAATAACCTCAGGCAGCATCTCATCCCGGTGCGCCCATGCGCCGAAGCCGGCCATGGGGGTGGCGTCAGAGCCGATGACACCGTTGAAGCCAAGTTCCCCCCGCAGCAGGGTTTCGTTGAGGAGGGGGGAGACGGAGGCGGGGCGGTAGGCCTCGACCCCGGCGTGCAGGTCATGCGCGTGGATATAGGCCGGAAAGGCGATATGGGCCGACATGACGGCCATAACGCCCGCGTCAATGCAGGCGCGGTAAAGGGCACCGTGGGTGGCTTCCCACTCAGCGATGCTGAGGGGGTTGATCGTGGTGACAAGATGCTGGTCGCGGTCGTCATGCCCTTCGCCGGGCCAATGCTTGGCGGTAGCGGCGACGCCGTTCGCCTGCAGGCCACGGATATGGGCGAGGGCATGTTCGCGGATGCGGGCGGGGTCGCTGCCCAAGCCGCGCGTGGCCACGATGGGCGAGCGGAAAAGGGCGTTGATGTCGATGACCGGGGTGAAGGACCAGTTGACGCCTGCTGCCCGCGCCTCAATCGCCATGATGCGGGCGATGGTTTCCGATGCCTGAACGTCGTCAACTGCGGCCAGGGCGAGGGGGTTTGGCACTTCGGTGCCGAACGGCAGGCTCATCCGGCTGCCTTCAAGGTCGGCGCTGATGAGGTAGGGGATTGGGGCTGCGGCGCGCAGGGCGTCAAGCGTGTCGAGTTCCGCCCTGGCATCCGGGCCGAAGAATTTGGTGATCCCGGCGGGGGCAAGGGCGGTGATGCGGTCTGTGACCTCCTGCCCGGTTCCAAAGCAGATATGGACGAAAAGTTGCCGGACCTTGGCGGCCTGATCCATGCTGGCAAGGGTGGACCGCACCCAACCCCGCCCTGCCGCGTCAAGATTGAAGGGTGGGGCGGCAAGGATGCGGTCGATCTGGTCCAAGGGCGGCTCCTTCGGTCACGGGACGCCGGAGTTTTCGAAACTCCGCACCGGAGCCTTTGAAGGCTCCGGTGCGATTTCTTCGAAGAAATCGCTACCCGGTCAAACGTAGCGATTCCAGAGGTTTTCCAGCCGTTCCTGACGGCCGGATTTCGGTTGCGGCTCAATGCCTTCCGCAATCACGCGGGCTGCTGCAGCCTCAAGCGAGCCCTTGAGCATGGCCTGCGCCTTGGGGTCACTCCAGCCAGCGTAGCGGGCCTTGACGGCGGCCTCCATTTCCCCGGATTCCATCAGGGCAGCGGCGGATTTCAGCGCGCGGGCGCAGGTGTCCATGCCGCCAACATGGGCGAGGATCAGGTCTTCGGGGTCGAGGCTTTGGCGGCGGATCTTGGCGTCAAAGTTCACGCCGCCGGTGGTGAAGCCGCCTGCTTTCAGGATCTCGTAGAAGGCCACGGCCTTTTCGGCGTGGTTGTTCGGGAACTGGTCGGTGTCCCAGCCGGACTGGTAATCGTTCCGGTTCATGTCGATGGAGCCGAAGATGCCAAGGGCGGCGGCAAGGCCGATCTCGTGTTCAAAGGAATGGCCGGCAAGGATGGCGTGGCCTTGTTCGATGTTGACCTGGACTTCCTTTTCCAGCCCGAACTCCTTGAGGAAGCCGTAGACCGTGGCGACGTCATAGTCGTACTGGTGCTTGGACGGTTCTTGCGGTTTCGGTTCAATCAGGATGGCGCCCTTGAAGCCGATCTTGTGCTTGTATTCGACGACCTGCTGCAGGAAGCGACCGGCATGAGCACGCTCGGCCTTGAGGTCGGTGTTGAGGAGCGTCTCATACCCCTCACGCCCGCCCCAAAGGACGTAGTTCTGCCCGCCAAGTCGGTGCGTCACGTCCATGTTCGCCTTCACGGTGGCGGCGGCGTAGGCGTAGACGTCCGGGTCAGGGTTCGTCGCCGCACCCGACATCCAGCGGCGGTGGCTGAAGAGGTTGGCAGTGCCCCAGAGGAGCTTTGCCTTATGGCTTTCCTGTTTGGTGGCCAGGTAATCGGCGATCTCGTTCAGGTTCTTCAGGCTTTCGGCGAAGGTCGCCCCTTCGGGGCGCATATCGGCGTCGTGGAAGCAGTAGAAGGGCTGGCCGAGGATATCGAACATCTCGAAGGCCACGTCGGCCTTGAGGCGAGCCAAGTCCATGGTGTCGCCGAACCAGGGGCGGTCAAAGGTCTGGCCGCCGAACGGGTCACCGCCCGGCCAGGCGAAGCTGTGCCAATAAGCGACGGCGAAACGGAGGTGATCCTCCATCCGCTTGCCGAGGATCACCTCATCAGGGTTGTAGTGGCGGAAGGCGAACTCGTTGGTCGAGGACGGGCCTTCGTATTTGATGGCGGGGATGCCTTTGAAGAAGTCGGTCATTTCAGATCCTTGATGGCAGATTGTGCGGCGCGGAAGCGGGCGTGGCCTGCATCGAATGCGTCTTTCAGGGTGGGGTCGGGGTCGATCACGCGGGCGATCTTTGGCAGGGTGGCAATCTCGGCCCCCGCGCCGGTGGCGGCCATCAGGCCAAGGCGGGCGGCACCGTAGGCACCGCCAAAGTCCCCGCGACGGGGAGTTGCACGGGGCAATCCAGCGCCGTGGCGATGGCGCGCAGCCAGTAGTCAGAGCGGGAGCCGCCGCCGACGGCCAGAAGATGCTCCAGCTTCGTGCCAGTCGCCGCAAGGGCATCGCGGCTGTCGCGGATGGCGTAGGTCACGCCCTCCAGCACGGCCCGGGTCCCTGCGGCGCGGTCAGTGGCGTGTTCAAGGCCGGTGAACGCGCCGCGCACGGTGGCCGAGTTCAGAGGCGTGCGCTCGCCCCCCAGATAGGGCAGGAAAACCGTCTTGCCGGGCGCTTGCAGGGGGCCGAGCTCCCCGGTCAGCTTGGCGGCATCGGTGCCGGTCAGCTTGGCGTACCAGTTGAGCGCGTCGGTCGCGGCAAGGATGACGCCCATCTGGTGCCAGGTATCGGGCAGCGCGTGGCAGAAGGTGTGGACCGCGGTGGCGGGGTCGGGCTGGTAGCCATCGTTCGCCGCAAAAAGCACGCCGGAGGTGCCAAGCGACACAAACGCCTCACCCGCCCGCACCACGCCGACGCCCACGCCC
>JAAUPC010000158.1 GCA_012036325.1 Paracoccaceae bacterium | reverse complement strand
TGCGCGCGCTGGACCGGCTGCCGGGAGTGCGCCTGACCCTCGCCACCTATCTCCTCCTCAGCATCGCGATGAACGTCTACCCCACGGTCTGGGCCTATTTCGGCCAGGCCCGCTTTGGCTGGGACAGTACCATGGTCGGCGTGTCGCTCGCGGTCTACGGGGTCTCCTTCGCCGCGGGTCAGGCGCTCCTCGTCGGCCCCCTCATCCGCCGCTTCGGCGAACACCGCGCCGCGCATATGGGGATGTGGGTCAACGTCGTCACCCTCACCGGCCTTGGCCTTGTCGTCTCGCCGACCCTGGCCCTCCTCCTCACCCCTGTCACCGCACTCGGCGGCGTCGTCACCCCCGCCTTGCAGGCCATCGCCTCCCGCGCCGCCCCAGCCGATGCGCAGGGTGAGCTTCAGGGCGTCTTCTCCAGCCTGAACGCCATCGCGATGATCTCCGCGCCCCTGATCATGACCACCACCTTCGCCAGCTTCACCGGCCCGGATGCCCCGGTCTTCGCCCCTGGCGCGCCCTTCCTGCTGGCCGCCCTCCTGATGCTCGCCTGCATCGCGCTCCATGTCCTTGGCCCCCGCCTGCGCGCCCGGGCGCCCTGAAACGGCATCTTTGGTCGCAATCGGGGCTGCAGGGTTCCCCGTTCACCCTTAGCTTTCTTTCTGCACAAATATCCCACGGGGGTGCGGGGGTGTGAAACCCCCGCTCCACGCCAGCACAGGGGCAGGACCGATGAAGCTCAAGCACCTCGAAATCTTCACCGTCGCCCCGCCCTTTCCCGGCTGGGGCGGGCGCTACTGGATTTTCCCGAAACTCACCACCGACACCGGCATCGTCGGCTACGGCGAATGCTATGCCTCGACCGTCGGCCCCAAGGCGATGCAGGCGGTGATCGAAGATGTGTTTGACCGCCATATGGCCGGTGAGAACCCCGAGAACATCGAGCTTATGTTCCGCCGCGCCTATTCCTCGGGCTTCACCCAACGCCCCGATCCCACCGTGATGGGCGCCTTCTCCGGGTTGGAGATCGCCTGTTGGGACATCCTCGGCAAGGCGCGCAACCGCCCGGTCTGGGCGCTTCTGGGCGGCAAGGTCAACGACAAGATCCGCAGCTATACCTACCTTTATCCCGAACCCGGCCAGGAATCGGCCGAGTTCTGGGTCGACCCCGACGCCGCTGCTGCTGCCGCCGTCCGGTTCATGAACCTCGGCTTCACCGCCGTGAAATTCGACCCCGCGGCCCCTACACCATCCGCGGCGGGCATGAACCGGCTATGTCCGACATCACCCGCTCCGTCGCCTTCTGCAAGGCGATCCGCGCGGCTGTGGGCGACCGGGTTGACCTTCTCTTCGGCACCCATGGCCAGTTTTCCACCCCCGGCGCGATCCGCCTCGGGCGTGAGCTAGAGCCCTACAACCCCCTCTGGTACGAAGAGCCGATCCCGCCAGACAACCTTCTGGAATTCGCTGAGGTCGCCAGATCCGTCCGTGTCCCCCTCGCCACCGGCGAACGCATGACCACCAAGGCCGAATTCGGCACCCTCCTCCGCGCCGGGGGCGTCAAGATCCTGCAGCCCGCCCTTGGCCGCGTCGGTGGCATCTGGGAGGCGAAGAAAATCGCCGCCATGGCTGAGGTGTTCAACGCCCAGATGGCCCCGCACCTCTATGCAGGCCCCGTCGAATGGGCCGCCAACGTCCATTTCGCCGCTTCGATTCCGAATCTCCTGATCGCGGAAACGATTGAAACCGGCGGCACCTTCCACCTCAAACTGATCAAGAACACCATCAAATGGGAAGATGGCTACATCATCCCAAGTGACGCTCCCGGCCTTGGGATCGACTTCGACGAAGACCTCGCCCGCGCGCATCCCTTCACCGGAACCGGCCTGCATCTTCAGATGCAAGAGGCACCCTGCGACTATCGCCACGGCAACCGCTTCGAAGGCGGCGCCCCATCTTCGAAGGCCTGACCGTCCTCCCGTGGCAACGCCGTGCACGGGGCTCCGCTGCGGCGAGGAAACGCCACTGGCGCGTTTCCTCTTCCGCCTTGCACCCCAAAGCACGGCAGCCCGTTCAGGAAACGTGGCGGGCCCAGGAGGACTCGAACCCCCAACCTCGGACTTAGAAGGTCCTTGCTCTATCCAGTTGAGCTATGAGCCCGGCACCCAGACCTTTTGGGCCAAGCCAAATGATCAGGCAAGCACCTTCGTCATGAAGACTGAGTTCGGGTCCAGCGCATAGCCCTCGAACGGGCCGCATTCCTGAAACCCCGCCCGCGCATAAAGCGCCCGCGCGGCGACGAAGGTCGGCTGCACGCCGGTTTCCAGGCTCAACCGGGCGAACCCATCCGCCTGTGCCATGGCGACCAGATGCTCCAGCATCGCCTTCGAAAGGCCCCGCCCGCGCGCCTCACGCAGCACATGCATCGACTTGATCTCGGCATGGGTGGCATCGATCCGCTTGAAGGCCCCCATGGCCAGCGGCACGCCCCCGTCGCGCAGCACGAAGAACCGGATCCCCGGTGCCGCAAGTGCGCCCTTGTCCATCATGTGGATCGATTCTGGCGGCGTATCGGCGTGCATGTCTGCAGTATGGCGCTGGAACAGAAGCTCCAGGTCCGGGGTCAGCGGGTGTTCTTCGGCAATGGTCATCGGCATGTCAGATCCTCCGCCTCTTTCCTGCCGCGCCGGGGCGGTGCAGACAAGCGAAACTCTGCCGCCCTATGCGATGCCCGAATTTTCCCGGCCTTCCTGGCCCGGTCCCCATGCAATCCTGCCGCATCTGCCGGAGGGTTCGATGCGCCGTCTCGTGAAAATACCCATTCTTGCCAGCCTTTTCCTTGCCAGCCCCCTGGCCGCTGAAACCCGCCAGCATGCCAATCTGATCTACACCCTGCCCGCGGGGTGGGACAGTGGGGCCGTCCTTGACGATGGCACGCTGATCCTGCGCTCCGACCTGCCGGATGACGAATGTGAGTATTGCCGGATTTACCTGTCCACAGGCAGCAAAACCGGCGGCAAGGTCGTGGACTGGCTTGCCAGCCAATCCCGCCGCTTTGTCGAGGATGATCCCACCGACCCGCCAGAAGTCATTCCGATGATGGCCTCGGCGGTGACCAACCTGCGCGGGCGGCCGAGTGCCATGCGGGGGCAAACGGTCGACGGCGATCTGCAGGTCCTGCTCGCCATCCAGCTTTTCGGCCGGATGGAGCTGCTTGGCTTCGAAGGCCCCGCCAGCGACCCCGAAGAAGTGGCCGCCACGATGCAGGTCTTCGAACGCGACGTGATGCCGCTGGTCGAAGGCCTGGGCTATGTCTCCGAAGGGGCAAAGCCGCTGCTGCCCCCGCCGGAACCCGGCCCGCTGACCGGGGTCTGGTGGGGTACCACCACTTGGTGGAGCATGGGTCTTGACGGCATGATGACGATGGAGATTGACCACCATTGGCTGACCTTCTGGCCCGAAGGTCTGTTCTACGACGGCACCCCCCCGAATGGTACCGCGCCCTTTGACCCGGCCAGCCTGACGGCCGCAGGTGATATGAACTGGGGCAGGTACCAGCTGGACGGGGCGACCCTGACCCTGTCCTATGCCTCGGGCGTGGTTGAGGTTTTTGACGTCACGGATGAGACCTTTGCCAAGGGTGAACAGCGCATGGACCCGATCACCCCCCTGGCCGATGGCACCCGGTTGAATGGCGTCGTCTCCACTGTCTTCGTGTCCGGTTTCACGCCCGGCTTCGGTGGGTCTGGCGGGGTGACGGCCATGACCGACACCCGCTATGCGCCCGACGGCACCTGGGAATTCGGGTCCTACACCGGGGCCAGCAGCACCTTTGAAAACGGCACCGGCTTTGCCACCGGGTCGAAACCTCGGCTTCGGGTCGCTATGTCGTGAAAGACGGGCTGGTGATCCGCTATGCCAAGGATGGCAGCATCGCCAGATCGCGCTATGCGTTCAAGGCCGGATCGACGATCTGGATCGGCCCCGACATCCTGAAATAGCTTAGTGCGTCCAGGCACCCTTGCGGTCAGTCGCGAAGTTTTCGCCATAGCCGCGCGGGCGGATCAGCGGTTTGCGGGGCTTCGGCTCAACCACATCCGCCTCGATCCCCTTTTCCGCAGCATAGGCCAAGGCCGCCTCACGGCTGTCAAAGCGCAGGCGGACTTGCGACTGCGTGTCGGAAGATGAAGTCCAGCCCATCAGCGGATCAACTTCCCGCTCGGACGCCGGCGCAAATTCCAGCACCCAGCCTTGGGTCTTTGCTGTTCCCGACTGCATGGCGGTTCGGGCGGGCTGATAGATCCGGGCGCGCATGACAAAGCCTTTCCTTGGGCATGTGTCCCTTATTCCCAAGCTTGCGCCAAAGCGCAAGCCAGACCTGACATGACGGGGGGCGTGGGCAGAAAGGGCTGTCGACTGGTCCAGGGGAATGTGGGTGGGGTTGGGTTGGGCCAGCCGACAGCTTCAGTTGCTGCTTGCCCATTGAATATGCCCGAGTCGTTAATGAAATTCAACCGAAAGATAGTATTTGCGCCGCAACTTCTTCCTAAAAATTGCACAATCATGGGCGTGAATGCGGGAACCCTGCTCAGGGTCTGCGCTCTAGCCGCAAGATCATATAGCGGTTGAACGTGGTGAAGACCTCGGCGTTGCGCTCGGTCCCGTTCAGCCGCTTCATCAGATTCTCGCGCCGTCGCTTCGACAGAAACAACCCGACGAAGCGGACCAGCGTCCAATGCGCGGTCGGCCGGTTGGTCCGGATTTCGTCCAAAACCCGCGTCACGGCATGGCCGATCACGTTGAAAAGCTGCTGCTCCAGGTTGATTGACGGGGCCACAGCGGCGGTGATGTCCTCTTCTGCCACCACAGTGAAGGCCGAACTGCCCAGGGCTGCCCGAAACGCCGACAGCAAATGCCCGCCCCCCGGCAGGGCCCCCTGCTTGCCGCGCCCCTGATAGGCATCGGTCCGAAAGCAGTCAGCGATCAGCACGGTGCCACCCGGGGCCAGCAACCGCGCGCAAATCGGCAGACTTTCCGCCATCGGGATATACTGGAAGCTTTCGGAAAAGAGGCAAAGGTCAAACGGCCCCTTGCCCGCAAACTCTTCCAGCATGCATTCATGCACCACCGCACCGGGGGCATTCTGGCGGCACCGTTCCGCCAGAAAGGCCGAGGGCACGACAATCTCGACACTATAACCCAGCGCCAACAGCTTCTTCGCCGTCTCGCCCGCGCCGCCGCCGATATCCAGAATGCGCAGGGGGCCGCTGGGCAGATAGCCGAACAGCTTGGCCGTATAAGCCTCTTGCGCCCGGGCCAGGTTGGCGGCGGTGACATCAAGCCCGGTCCACAACCCATAGTGCAGGTTCTCGGCCCCGGTCAGCCAGCGGATGAAGGCCAGCCCCACATCAAGCCCAACTGCCCGCGTGTCGATCTTGTCCGCCATGCCCCGCCCCTGTCCGTGCCTTGCAAGGTTGCCTTAGCCGCTTCCCGGCGGCCCTTCAACGCTTTCGCCTGCTGACCTTGGCGAACACCGCTTGAACTGGAACAAAAACGGATCAAATCTGACGGGCCGTTCCGCATCTCCGAATCCCCCCAGCCTGGAAGCGATCCGCGCCATGCCGCACAACAACTCCAATGCCATTGCGCCCCGCCCCGAAGTGCTGAGCAAACCGAAGCTGGAAGGCGGCCGCCGCTTTGCCCTCTCCACGCCGTTTCAGCCCGCCGGTGACCAGCCCACGGCGATTGCCGAACTGGCCTCGGGTGTCCTTGCGGGTGAACGCAATCAGGTGCTCTTGGGCGCCACCGGCACCGGCAAGACCTTCACCATGGCCAAGGTGATCGAGGAAACCCAGCGCCCCGCGATCATCCTTGCCCCAAACAAGACCCTCGCTGCGCAGCTTTACGGAGAATTCAAGGGGTTCTTCCCGGATAACGCCGTCGAATACTTTGTCAGCTACTACGACTACTACCAGCCCGAGGCCTATGTGGCGCGGACCGACACCTATATCGAAAAGGAATCCCAGATCAACGAACAGATCGACCGGATGCGCCACTCGGCCACCCGGGCGCTTCTGGAACGCGATGACGTCATCATCGTCGCTTCCGTCTCCTGCATCTACGGCATCGGGTCGGTCGAGACCTATTCCGCGATGACGCAAGACCTTGTCGTGGGTCAGATGTACGACCAGCGCCGCGTGATGGCCGAACTTGTGGCCCAGCAATACAAACGGCTGGAGGCGGCTTTCCAGCGCGGCGCTTTCCGCGTGCGCGGTGACAGTCTTGAGGTCTGGCCCGCCCACCTGGAAGACCGCGCCTGGCGGTTCAGCTTCTTTGGCGAGGACCTGGAATCGATCACCGAATTTGACCCCCTGACCGGGGCCAAGACCGACAGTTTCAAGCAGATCCGGATCTATGCGAACAGCCACTATGTCACCCCGCGCCCGACGCTGGCGCAGGCGACGAAAGGCATCAAGGACGAACTTTTCCACCGCCTGAAACAGCTGGCCGCCGAAGGCAAACTCCTTGAAGCGCAGCGGCTGGAACAGCGCACCAATTTCGACCTTGAGATGCTGGAAGCCACCGGTTCCTGCGCCGGGATTGAGAACTATTCCCGCTACCTCACCGGCCGCGCGCCGGGCGAACCGCCACCGACGCTCTTCGAATTCATCCCCGACAATGCCATTGTTTTTGCTGACGAATCCCACGTCTCGGTCCCCCAGATCGGCGGCATGTACAAGGGCGACTTCCGCCGCAAATTCACCTTGGCCGAACACGGCTTCCGGCTGCCGTCCTGCATGGACAACCGCCCCCTGAAGTTCGAGGAATGGGACGCCATGCGCCCGCAATCCGTCTTCGTCTCGGCCACCCCCGCCTCGTGGGAGATGGAGCAATCCGGTGGCGTCTTCACCGAACAGGTCATCCGCCCCACCGGCCTGATCGACCCGCAGGTCGAAATCCGCCCGGTGGAAATGCAGGTTGACGACCTTCTGGACGAAATCCGCAAAGTTGCCGCCAAGGGCCTGCGCACCCTTGCCACTGTCCTGACCAAACGGATGGCCGAAGATCTCACCGACTACCTGCACGAACAGGGCATCCGCGTGCGCTACATGCACTCGGACATCGACACCATCGAGCGCATCGAGATCATCCGCGACCTGCGGCTCGGCGCGTTCGACGCGCTGGTCGGCATCAATCTGTTGCGCGAGGGTCTCGACATTCCGGAATGCGCGCTGGTCGCCATTCTTGATGCCGACAAGGAAGGATTGAGACTTGGGACGCCACCACCACCGCCACTGTTAGCATGAGACGATGGATGATGATGCTGAGCATGTTGACTTTGGCGATGCTGGGTGTGGTGGTGGTCATAGTCGTCATCCGAAACTCATGCGAACCAGCAAAACCTTCCCCCAAGAGTTCGGCGGCACTGCCAGCACCCATAAACGTTTGATCCACAACCACCAAATCCATCGACGTCGAGTCGCCGTCATCCATCGAGTGCTGATGATCGACATTATAGCGAGGCATGGTGGGAGCAGTAAAATTGGCAAAGCCAATGCGGATGCCATGGGCCGGTGCATCAAAGTCTGGTGTTCTTGGTGCTGGTCTTTGTAAGTTATTGGGTTTGCTGTAGAATGCTTCCATATTGGATCGATTGTAGACGATATGTAGACCGGGAAAAAATGCATTTCTGTCCGAATAGACGATAAGTGGTGGACAATGTTCTTTGATATTGATAAGAGCCAATTCACGTGCACTGGCATTATGACGAATGCGTAGTAGATGACCAAAACTTTCTCGACAATCGGATTCGTTAGTCAAAGGTGAAAGATTTATTGTCGTCTCTTTACAGATTGCTTGAAATTCATCTGGAAGACTCTTGATAGCATCCATTGTTTCACAAAGATAAGCTTTCTGTCGATGATTACTGCAGCTCTTTT
>JAAUPC010000157.1 GCA_012036325.1 Paracoccaceae bacterium | reverse complement strand
GAGGTGGAGCCGGTGGCCAGCCCGGGGGAACGGCGGGCCTGAGGGAGGGCGGGATGGACGACGTGCACGAAGCTGCATGCCATTGCGGGACGGTGCGGTTCAAGGTGTGGCTGCGTGAGGGGCTGCGCACTGCCCGGCGCTGCACCTGTTCGTTCTGCCGGATGCGCGGGGCAATCGTCGTCTCGGCCCGGAGCGAGGACTTTGAGTTTCTGGCGGGCGAAGAGAACCTTGCGCTTTACCAGTTCCATACCCGCACAGCGCAGCACTGGTTTTGCAAGACTTGCGGCATCTACACCCATCATCGCCGCCGATCAGACCCCGGGCTGTTCGGGGTGAATGTCGCCTGCCTTGTGGGCATCAGCCCCTTCGATTTTGCCGAGGTTCAGGTGGTGGACGGGGTGCTGCATCCTTCGGACAGCGGGGGTGCCAGCCGGATTGCGGGTGTGCTGCGGTTCGAGCCGCAAGGCTAAGCCTGCCGTCGCCTTTGCGCGGCATACGGTCGTATTCCGATTCCCCCTTGCCGGGTTCAATGCCAATGGGCTAACCATCGGGCGTCAGGTTCGGGAGAATCCGGCGGGCGCACTTGCCCCTCGGTGCCGAAGGAGCAACCGCCCCGGTAAACTCTCAGGCGCAAGGGACCGTTTCTGACGACAGACTCTGGAGAGGGCCCGGGCCACCGGGACGCCGAAGGGATAACGATCTCAGGCGCACGGCCCAAGCTATGACGGGTGTGCAAGGACAGAGGGGGCATCGCAGGGCAGGGATCAGCCTGCCTGACGGTGCCGGTATGTTCCCGGCCAATGATTAGGGAGGGCGGCGATGGCCGACCTTGACGATGGGCTGCAAGATACGGGCCTGCTGAGGCTGGGTCTGCATGACTTGCATGTCGAACTGGGGGGCAAGATGGTGCCCTTTGCCGGCTATGAGATGCCGGTGCAATACCCCGTCGGCGTGATGAAGGAACACCTGCACACGCGGGCTGCGGCCGGGTTGTTTGACGTGAGCCACATGGGGCAGGTGATCCTGCGGCCCAAGGCCGGGATGGAGGCGCTGAAGCTGGCGTTCGAAGCCCTGATGCCGGTCGACGTGCTGGGGTTGGCCGAGGGGCGGCAGCGCTATGGGCTGCTGACCAATGACCGGGGCGGGATTCTGGATGACCTGATGTTCACCAACCGGGGGGATCATCTGTATGTGGTCGTCAACGCAGCCTGCAAGGCCGAGGATATCGCCCATATGACCGCGATGATGCCGGGGGTGTCGGTGGAGCCGGTCACCGACCGCGCGCTTCTGGCGCTGCAGGGGCCTGGGGCCGAAGCTGCGCTGGAGGCGGTTCTGCGGGGCGTGGCCGCGATGCGGTTCATGGATCACCGGGTGCTGGGGGAGGTCTGGGTATCACGCTCGGGCTATACCGGCGAGGACGGGTTCGAGATCTCGCTGCCGATGGCCGGGGCTGAGGGGTTTGCGCGCAAGCTGCTGGCTCAGCCGGGTGTCATGCCCATCGGTCTTGGCGCGCGTGACTCGCTTCGGCTGGAGGCGGGGCTTTGCCTTTACGGCCATGACATCGACACGACCACGAGCCCGGTCGAGGCGAGCCTGACCTGGGCAATCCAGAAATCCCGCCGCATAGGTGGCGCGCGGGCGGGCGGATTTCCGGGGGCTGAACGGATTTTGCAGGAACTTGCCACCGGCCCCGAACGCCGCCGCGTCGGCCTTGCCCCGGAAGGCCGCGCGCCCATGCGCGAAGGGGTGGAGCTTTTCGCCGCCGATGGCACGCCTGTTGGACACGTTACCTCAGGCGGGTTCGGGCCAAGCGTCAATGCCCCCATTGCGATGGGCTATGTCGCCTCCCATTTCGCCGCCATCGGCACCGCGCTGGAAGGCGAGGTGCGCGGCAAGCGGCTGCCGGTCACGGTCTGTGATCTTCCCTTTCAACCGACAACCTACAAACGCTGAGGACCCGAGATGAAATTTACCAAGGATCATGAATGGCTGCGCGTCGAGGGTGACCTTGTCGTGGTCGGCATCACCGAACATGCGGCCACCCAACTGGGCGATGTGGTCTTCGTCGAATTGCCCGAACCCGAGACGATGGTCGCCGAGGGTGATGAGGTCTGCGTGATCGAAAGCGTGAAGGCGGCCAGCGACATCCTTGCCCCGGTCGATGGCGAGATCGTGTCGGTCAACACCAAGCTGGTCGATGCGCCGGCCCTGGTGAACGAAGACCCGACGGGGGCCGCCTGGTTCTTCAAGATGCGGCTGGATGACCTGAGCGTCCTCGACCAATTCATGGATGAGGACGAGTATCAGGACGTGGTCGGCTGAAACGCGATTTTTCGCGCGACAAAATCATGCACGAGTTTTCTGCGAAAACTCGGAGTCCCGTCTTGTTAGGATGATGCCCCATGACCTTCACGCCCACCCCCTACAACGCCTATGACTTTGCCAACCGCCGCCATATCGGCCCTTCGCCTGCCGAGATGGAGGAAATGCTTGCCGCCGTGGGCGTGCGCAGCCTGGATGAGCTGATCGACCAGACCGTTCCCGCGTCGATCCGGCAAGGCAAGCCCTTGTCCTGGGCGCCTTTGGCCGAACATGAGCTTTTGGCGAAGATGAAAGAGATCGCGGCAAAGAACCGGGTGATGACCAGCCTGATCGGTCAGGGCTATTACGGCACGGTGACGCCGCCCGCGATCCAGCGGAATATTCTGGAGAACCCGGCCTGGTACACCGCCTATACCCCCTATCAGCCCGAGATCGCGCAGGGCCGGCTGGAGGCTTTGCTGAACTACCAGACCATGGTCTGCGATCTGACTGGTCTGGATGTGGCAAACGCCAGCCTGCTGGATGAGGCGACAGCGGCGGCAGAAGCGATGACCATGGCGGAACGCGTGGCGAAGTCGAAGGCCAAGGCCTTTTTTGTCGACCGCTTCTGCCACCCCCAGACCATTGCCGTGATCCGCACGCGGGCGCTGCCCTTGGGGATCGAGATCATCGAGGATGACGTCCGGAAGCTGGAGCCGTCGAAGGTCTTTGGCGCGATCTTTCAGTATCCCTCCAGCTATGGCCATGTGACGGACTTTACCCAACGCATCGCCAGCCTGCACGCCGTGGGGGCTATCGCGATCATGGCGACGGACCTGCTGGCGCTGTGCCTGCTGAAGGAACCGGGCGCGATGGGGGCGGATATCGCGGTGGGGTCGGCCCAGCGCTTTGGCGTGCCGATGGGCTATGGCGGGCCGCATGCGGCCTTCATGGCGGTCAAGGATGCGCACAAGCGGCAGATGCCGGGGCGGATTGTCGGCGTCAGCATCGATGCGCAGGGCGGCAAGGCCTACCGGCTGAGCCTGCAAACGCGCGAGCAGCATATCCGGCGGGAAAAGGCCACGTCGAACGTCTGCACGGCGCAGGCGTTGCTCGCGGTGATGGCCAGCTTCTACGCCGTCTTCCACGGCCCCGAAGGCCTGCGCGCGATTGCTGAACGGGTGCATTTCCTGACCCAGCGGTTGGCGCATGCCTTGAAAGCCGCCGGGGCGAAGGTGGACCCGCGGGCCTTTTTCGACACGATCACGGTCGAGGTTGGCGTTGGGCAGGCGGGTATCCTTGCCGCCGCCCGCAACGAAGGCCTGAACTTCCGCAAGATCGGCACCAACCGTGTCGGCATCAGCCTGGACGAGACGACGGATGAGCGGGTGCTGATCAAGGTTCTCCGCGCCTTCGGGATCGACGGCGTCCCGCCCCACCGCGCGACGCTGGGCTTCCCCGAAGAGATGCTGCGCACGACCGACTACCTGACCCATCC
Source organism: Paracoccaceae bacterium (assembly GCA_012036325.1). GTDB lineage: Bacteria > Pseudomonadota > Alphaproteobacteria > Rhodobacterales > Rhodobacteraceae > Tabrizicola. Next base: position 4,150 of record JAAUPC010000157.1, on the reverse strand, counting down.
GGTCTTCCAGATGAACCGCGCGGAATCCGAGATGATGCGCTACATGCGCCGCCTGTCGGACCGCGACCTCGCTTTGGACCGGGCGATGATCCCGCTGGGGTCCTGCACGATGAAGCTGAACGCGGCGGCCGAGATGATGCCGATCACCTGGCCGGAATTCGGCAGCCTGCATCCCTTCGCGCCGCGCGACCAGGCGGCGGGCTATCACGAGGCGATCAGCGATCTGTCCGCGAAACTGTGCGAGATCACCGGCTACGACGCGATGTCGATGCAGCCGAACTCGGGCGCGCAGGGGGAATACGCGGGGCTCTTGACCATCCTCGCCTATCACCGCAGCCGGGGCGATGCGCAGCGGACGGTCTGCCTGATCCCGACCAGCGCGCACGGCACCAACCCGGCCTCGGCACAGATGGCGGGGATGGAGGTTGTCGTGGTGAAGTCCGCCCCGAACGGCGACGTGGATGTCGAGGATTTCCGGGCCAAGGCGCAGGCGGCGGGAGCCAAGCTTGCGGCCTGCATGATCACCTACCCGTCCACGCATGGCGTCTTTGAAGAGACGGTGAAGACGATCTGCCAGATCACCCATGACCATGGGGGCCAGGTCTACATCGACGGCGCGAACATGAACGCGCTGGTCGGGCTGGTGAAACCGGGCGAGATTGGCGGCGACGTCAGCCACCTGAATCTCCACAAGACCTTTGCCATCCCGCATGGCGGTGGCGGGCCGGGCATGGGGCCGATTGGGGTGAAGGCGCACCTCGCGCCGCACCTGCCGGGGCATCCCGAGACGGACAATCCGGAAGGCGGCGGGTTGAAAAGTACCGATCAGGGCACCGTATCAGCCGCACCCTATGGGTCGGCAAGCATCCTCCTGATCTCCTGGGCCTATTGCCTGATGATGGGCGGGCCGGGGCTGACGCAGGCAACGCGGGTCGCGATCCTGAACGCGAACTACATCGCGGCGCGGCTGGCGGGGGCTTACCCGATCCTGTTCATGGGCAACAAGGGCCGGGTGGCACACGAATGCATCCTGGACACCCGCCCCTTTGCCGAGGTGGGTGTCACGGTCGACGACATTGCCAAGCGCCTGATCGACAACGGTTTCCACGCGCCGACGATGTCCTGGCCGGTTGCGGGGACGCTGATGGTGGAGCCAACGGAATCCGAGACCAAGGCCGAGATTGACCGCTTCATCACGGCGCTTCTGTCGATCCGCGAAGAGATCCGCGCGGTGGAGAAGGGCGAGATCACGGCTGAGGAAAGCCCCTTGCGCCATGCGCCCCACACCGTGGCGGCCCTGGTGACCGAGGCCTGGGATCGCAAGTATAGCCGCGAACAGGGCTGCTTCCCGCCGGGGGCCTTCCGGGTGGACAAGTATTGGCCGCCGGTCGGCCGGGTCGACAACGTTTATGGCGACCGGAACCTGATCTGCACCTGCCCGCCGGTCGAAAGCTACATGGAAGCGGCCGAATAGCGCCTTGTTGCGCCGGGCGGATCAGCCCGGCGCGGAATACCGGGCGAAACAGGCCAGTGCCGCGTCCACTGCGGCGCTGGCGTCTGGTGTCGGGAAGATATCCGGTTGCCGCCCGCCGACTTCGATGCTGATGCGGCCATTTTGCCGGAGGATCGCGGCGTTGGCCTTGATTCCGGGGATCGGAATGGAAATCGTGGTCGGGTTGACCATACGGACGCGGAGCTTTTCAGGACCGAATGTGTCACCCGTGAGGGTTGCTTCGATCACCTCACCCGTGGGGAAACGGGCACCGTCGATGGCGGCGATGATCACGAACATGTCGTCCGAGCGCAGGATGTAGCTGAGGGTGGTAGTCCCGCTGTAGCCGATTGAGACGCCGCAATAGTCGAATTGCCCGTTCGCAAGGGCCGTGGCACCGCCCCACCAGTTGCCCGCTACGGTGAAGCGTGAGCCTTCGATTTCAGCCTCATCCCCATCCTTTGGCTTGGTGTGGGTCTGCAGGCAGTCTTGCGCCTGCTGGATGGCGGCATCGACGCCGGGGATCTGGAAGGTCTGCTGGAACGCCTCGCCGGTTGCGGTCAGGGTCTGGCTGCCCTGAAGGAACCCGACGGCCTGGTTGATGTCGCTGATCTCGACGACAAGGACAGTGTCGTCAAGAACCTGCGCCGAAACAGCCACTGGGGCGTCATTGTCGGTCCAGATCGACAGGTCATAGGGTTGGCCGGGCTGGAACGTCACGCCGACCGGCGCCATCAGGATGGCAAGGCGGTTGTCGGACCAGAGACCAAAGTCGATCCTTTCCCCCTTGGCGCCGCTGAGCGAGACCTGGCACATCACCAGGCCGCGGTCCGGGTCGCGGGTGGCGATGCCCTTCCAGGTGCCGGCGTAAAATTCGGACCCCGGGATGACCTCGGCCTGGACCGGGGCAAGGGACAAAAGGCTTGCCATCAGCACGGCCGGAAGAAGTGTTCGCTGCATCGTCGTCTTCCTGGTTGGCCAAAAGGAGGCCTGCCCAGCCCGTTGAGGGGCATGCTGGCAGGGTGGGCAGTCGGGGTCGGTCCGGTCGATCAGGGCTGCGGTTTCGGCGCGGGCGTGCCTAGCGTGCCGCCGGGCCGGGTGCCAAGACCGCCGCCCGCCGTTCCGGTGCGCGGCTTCAGAATGTCGGGGACTTTCGGCACCGTGCCCACAGCCCCCGCACCGCTTGAGGTGCCGGTCATCTGCGCGGCATGGCAGTCTTTCGCCAGACCCAGCGCCTCGGTGATGCCGCTGACGTCAAAGGCCTCATCAATCCCGATCCCCAAGAGGCGCAGCCAGGTGCCTTGGGTCAGGAAACTGATCGACGCGTCGATGCCTTCCAGCGTCATGCCGGCAAAGGCATCGTCCCAGGCCTCGGAGGTGCCACGGGTGGGCAGGCCGGTCTCAAGCATCAGCCAGCTGTCAAACGTGTCCCCGGTGCGAAAGCGCACATCCGGGTGCGACAGCAGGACCGCCAGCGTGTCGTTGGAATAAAGCGCCATCCACAGCGTCACGCCGCCGGAGAAGCCGACCGAGACATCGCAATGCGAAAAGCTGCCGTCTGGGTTGGTATTGGCAGCGCCCTCCCAGAAGCCGGTCTCAAACTGGGTACCGGGGATTTCGTCGGCCTGGGCCGGGGCAAGGGCGGACAGGCAAAGGGCAGTGACAAGGGCAAGCGCGCGCATGGGCAGATCCTGCAGAAGGGACATCGGCCGGAAACCTGCCGTGCCGAAAGCCTTTGCGCAAGTCAGGCTTTCCTGAGGCGGGGCCTCAGGTGGGGGCCTCAGGTGGGGCCATCCGCCAGGCCGCCGGTCCGGTGCGGCATTGACCGGTCTGGCGCGGCGGGGTAGCGCTGGCGGCGATGACCCGCGCGCCCTTCTTGATGGCCTGAGTGCCAGCCTGCCGATTGCGCTGGGGTATTTCCCCATCGCCTTTTCCTTCGGGGTTGCTGCCACCCGCGCGGGCTTTACCGGGATGGAGGCGTTTGCGCTCTCGCTTTTCATCTATGCCGGGGCCTCGCAATTCCTGGCGCTGGCGCTGCTGACGTCGGGCGCGCCGCTGTTGGTGTCGGCCTTCACGCTGATCGCGATGAACCTGCGGCATGTGCTGTACGGCCCGGCCTTGATGCGGGCGGCAGGGCGGGGGGCCAGCACGAAGCGGGCCTGGGTCTGGGCCTTTGGCCTGACGGATGAGGTCTTTGGCCAGGCGCTGGGGGCCTTGGCGCGGGGGCAGAGGTTTTCGGAACGCTACATGTTCGGCTTGGCGGCCGGGGCCTATGCCAGCTGGTTGGCGGGAACCGCCGTGGGGGCAGTGGCGGGTGGTGGTGCGCTGGACGGTTGGCCCGCGCTGGGGGCAGGCCTTGGCTTCATGCTGCCAGCGCTGTTTCTGGCGCTGCTTCTGTCGATCCTGTCGCGGCGGCAGGTGCCGGTCATCGCCGTAGCCGCCATGGTGACGGTGGGCGGCACGCTGTGGGTCAGTGCCACGGTGGGCATCCTGTCGGGGATGCTGGCGGGCGTCGTACGACAGCGGCATCATGACGACGACTCCACGTTAGCACGTCATTGCGCGCGCGGCGCGAGTGGTACATAGCGGCGATGGCGGACGAATCGAACAAGCCGGACGACGGCGGTACTCACATGGTGGACTGCGTGAAGTTCGGCA
>JAAUPC010000156.1 GCA_012036325.1 Paracoccaceae bacterium | reverse complement strand
GCCCCGCAGCCCTTAGCGCTGTAAGTCCCTATCACCAAAGGGGACTGACCCCTCCTTGTCAAAGCGGTACCCACCCTCTTAGTGCGGCCTTTTCACCATTCCGGCAAATAACCCGCATCGAAACCCCCCTTTCCCCGTGCTATTCTCCTCGCCGCCGTTGCCTCCCGGCACGGCCAAGGTGACAGGACCGCTGATCGAAGATTCGCCCTACCGAGCTATTTGCCCGCCTAGACGATCCCGACCGTGTTTCCTGCCGTAGTGAAAAGCCGCTACCGACCCTCGTGAGGGGGCCGCGTACGGCCGTGTCCTTTTGAATAGCGAGAGATTCGACTCATGAAGATCTATGTTGGAAACCTGCCTTTCTCGGCGACTGAGGCCCAGGTGCGTGACCTGTTCGCGCAGCGAATTGAGCAGGCCTTCGAACAGCTGGAAAGCCTCGGTCTTGTATTCGTTCAGCGGGTCACGCTGGGCATAGCCGCGGAAGTTGACCACGGACCGCAGATGCTCCAGCCGCAGAAGATGCTCGCGCCACTTGCCGTCAATCGCCTGCAAGAGGACCTGCTTTTCGATATTGTCCATCGCCGTGGCGCCAAAGGCCTCTGCCTTTTCCGCCATCATCTTGTCAGACGCCTCGATGATCCGTTCCAGCACGATGGCCTGATCCACGCCCTCTTCGGCCGCCCAGTCGGCGACGGGCAGGTCAAGGCCCAGCATGTCACGGCAGGCCATTGCCAGACCATCCGCATCCCATTTGTCGGGGTAGCTTTTCGGCGGCATGTTCAGATCGACCAGGTCTTCCACCAGTTGGTGGCGCATGTCGGTGGCCACTTCCGACACCCGCTCGGCGCGCATGATTTCCTGGCGCTGGCTGAAGATCGCCTTGCGTTGGTCATTCATCACATCGTCAAACTTCAAAAGCTGCTTGCGGATGTCGAAGTTGCGGCCTTCGACCTTGGCTTGTGCCTTTTCCAGGCTCTTGTTGACCCAAGGGTGAACAATCGCCTCACCCTCGACCATGCCAAGGGTGGTCAGGATCTTGTCCAGCCGTTCGGACCCGAAGATGCGCATCAGGTCATCTTCCAGAGACAGGAAGAAGGATGAGCGCCCCGGGTCCCCCTGACGGCCCGACCGGCCGCGCAGCTGGTTGTCGATCCGGCGGGATTCGTGGCGTTCGGTGGCCAGAACATACAGGCCGCCTGCGGCCTTGACGGCCTCTTCCTCGTCCAGATGCTCCGCCTCGATCCGGGCGCGGATGGCGACGTGGTCGCCTTCCGGGTCGGCCGCGATGGCCTCCATGATCTTGAACTCGACGTTGCCGCCCAGTTTGATGTCTGTGCCGCGACCGGCCATGTTGGTGGCAATGGTCACGGACCCCAGCTTGCCGGCGTCAGCCACGATCTTGGCTTCCTGTTCATGCTGGCGGGCGTTCAGCACATTATGCGTGATGCCAGCCGCTTTCAGCATGGCCGAAAGCTGTTCCGACTTTTCGATTGATGTGGTGCCGACCAGGATCGGCTGGCCCTTGGCATGCGCCTCTTGAATCGATTTCAGGATTCCGTCGTATTTTTCACGCGCGGTGCGGTAAACCTGGTCATGTTCGTCAATCCGCTGCACGGGGCGGTTCGTCGGAACCTCAACGACGCCCAGGCCGTAGATTTCGGCGAATTCCTCCGCCTCGGTCGAGGCGGTGCCGGTCATGCCGCCCAGCTTTTCGTAAAGGCGGAAGTAGTTCTGGAAGGTGACGCTGGCATAGGTCACGTTCTCGGGCTTGATCGCCACATGTTCCTTCGCCTCAATTGCCTGATGCAGGCCGTCCGACAGACGGCGGCCTTTCATCATGCGGCCGGTGAATTCGTCGACCAGCATCACCTCGCCATCGCGGACGATGTATTGCTGATCCTTGTGGAACAGCTTGTGCGCCCGCAGCGCCTGGTTGACGTGGTGGACGATGCTGGTGCTTTCGGTGGCATACAGGCTTTGGCCTTCGGGCAGGATCCCGGCCTTGGTCAGGGTCTCTTCAATCGCTTCGTTGCCTTCTTCGGTGAAGGTCACGTTGCGGGCCTTTTCGTCCAGTTTGTAATGTTCCGGCAGAACCTGCGGCATCACCGCATCGACGGCCTGGTAAAGGGTGCTGCGGTCCTGGCTTGGGCCCGAGATGATCAGGGGCGTGCGCGCCTCATCGATCAGGATACTGTCCACCTCATCGACGATGGCGAAGGAGTGGCCGCGCTGCGCCATGTCTTCAATCGAAGACGCCATGTTGTCGCGCAAGTAATCGAACCCAAGTTCGTTGTTCGTCGCATAGGTGATGTCAGCCGCATAGGCAGCGCGTTTTTCGCTGTCGGGCTGCTGGGAATAGACCACGCCCGTGGTCAGCCCAAGCTGGGAATAGACCTTGCCCATCCATTCCGAGTCGCGCTTGGCCAGATAGTCGTTCACCGTCACGACATGCACGCCCTTGCCGGTCAGCGCGTTCAGATAGGCGGCGAATGTGGCGACGAGGGTCTTGCCCTCACCCGTCTTCATTTCGCTGATGTTGCCCTGATGCAGGAAGATCCCGCCCTTCAGCTGCACATCAAAGGCCCGCAGACCCAGCGCACGCTTTGCGGCCTCTCGGCAGTTGGCAAAGGCTTCCGGCAGGACGACATCCAGGCTTTCGCCGCCCTCTTGCACCCGACGCTGCAGGTCCCGCGTGCGGGCGATGATCCCTTCATCCGTGAGTTTCTGAAACTCAGGCTCAAGCGCGTTGATCTGCGCCACCAGCGGACGGACGGACTTCACCTTGCGGTCGTTCGGGCTTCCGAACACCTTCCGCGTGAGTGCACCAATTCCCAGCATGTTTTCTCCGTGGGGCTGCGTTCCTGACAGCAACGTGTGGCACTCGGACTTGCCCGCCCCCAACGCCTTCCATAGAAGAACCTAGAAGTAGGCCGGACGGCCCCGCCTCACGCGACTGTCGCGATGTAAGGGGTCACCCGGGTATAGTCAACGTGGCACGCCCCGGCTGCCCGATCAGGAGACGGTGAAATGATGAAACAGTCGGGACTTTGGTCCACCCTGGCCCTGGTTGCCGCCCTTGCCAGCCCCGTCTGGGCCGAGGGTGAGACTGCCGCCACCGTGATGGCCACCGTCAACGGCACGACGATCACCCTGGGTGAGATGATCGCCCTGCGCGAAAGCCTGCCGGAACAGTACCAGTCGCTGCCCGATGATGTGCTCTTCAAGGGCATCCTGGACCAGCTTGTCCAACAGGAACTTCTGCGCCAGTCGGTCACCGAAATGTCGACCCGCCACAGCGCCAACGTGACGAATGACACACGCGGCTACATCTCGGGCGTGGCGATCGAAGAGGTGGTCCGCACCGCCGTGACGGATGAGGCGCTGCAAGCCGCCTATGAGGCGCGCTTCAAGGATGCCGCCCCGATGACCGAATACAACGCTGCCCATATTCTGGTCGAAACGGTCGAAGCGGCAGGGGCGCTGAAGGCCGAATTGGCCGCCGGGGCCGATTTCGCCGAACTGGCCAAGGCCAATTCCATTGACACCGGGTCAGGCGCCAATGGCGGGGACCTCGGCTGGTTCGGGCTGGGTGTGATGGTCAAGCCGTTTGAAGAGGCCGTCGTGGCTGCCAAGGTGGGCGAAGTGGCAGGCCCGGTTCAGTCAGACTTTGGCCAGCACCTGATTTTGGTCAAGGAAACCCGCATCGCCGAAAACCCGCCGCTTGACCTGATCCGCGACGAACTTGCGGCCGAGGTTGAAAACGCCGCGATCATGGCCCGCGTGGAAGAGTTGACCAAAGCCGGCACCGTCACCCGCGAGGGCGAGGGGCTTGATCCGGCGATCCTGAAGAACACGGCGCTGATCGACTGAACCGCAGGCACATAGGGGGCCAGGATGACCAAGACCGACTGGAAGGCCGAAGCCAAAGCGCTGAAGAAAAAGGTCCGCAAGCTGAAGGACGACCTGACGGCGGCTGCCGGTCCGGTGGTCGAAGCGATGGGTGAGGCGGTCAGTGAGGCCGTCGCCGCCGCGAAAAAGGCGCTCAAACCGGTCTCACCCCTGGCCCCCGCAAGCTTTCCCGCCCTGCCCAGGATCCGCGGCGTTGAATTCGCCGCGGTCGAGGCTGGGGTGCGTTACCAGAACCGCAAGGATGTGATGCTGGTCCGCCTTGCCCCCGGCACGGCGATGGCCGGGGTCTTCACCCGCTCTACCACCCGGTCGGCCTGCGTGCGCGACTGTCAGGCCAAGCTCGCGCTGAAGGGCGGCACGGCAGGGGCGGCGATCATCGTGAACTCCGGCAACTCCAACGCTTTCACCGGCAAGATCGGCGAACAGGCGGTGGCGGCGGTGACCGGTGCGGTGGCCGAGGCTTTGGCCATTCCACCGGAGCGGGTTTTTTCTTCATCGACCGGCGTGATTGGTGAGCCGCTTCCTTTCGACAAGATCATCGCAAAGGTGCCGGATCTGGTTTCCGCCCTGCGCGAAGACGCCATCGAGATGGCCGCCCATGCGATGATGACGACCGACACTTTTCCGAAAGGTGCTGCCGCAACCGTGCAGGGCGATGGCGGGGTGATCAACATCGCTGGTATCGCCAAAGGGTCAGGCATGATCGCGCCGGATATGGCAACGATGTTGGTCTACCTCTTCACCGACGCGAAGATTGCCCCCGCCACCTGCAGAAACTTCTGTCGCGCAATGTGGATGACACCTTCAACTCCATCACCGTGGACAGTGATACCTCTACCTCTGACACGCTCCTTCTGGCCGCCACCGGCCAGTCTGACGCGGCTGAGGTGAAAGGCCCGGTCCTGAAAGCGTTTGAGGCCGCGCTGAAAGGCGTGATGCATGACCTTGCACTGCAAGTGGTGCGCGACGGCGAAGGGGCGACCAAACTGGTCGAAGTGCGGGTGACCGGTGCCACAACAGACGCCGATGCCGCAAAAGCCGCCTTTGCCATCGCCAATTCACCCCTGGTGAAAACCGCCATTGCCGGACAAGACCCGAACTGGGGCCGCATCGTTGCCGCCATCGGCAAATCCGGCGCGGCGGCGGAGCGGGACCGACTGTCGATCCACTTTGGTGACATCCTGGTGGCCGAAAAGGGCTGGCGGAACCCGGACTACACCGAACAGGACGGTGCAGATTACATGCTGCAGCCGGAACTTCTGATCCATGTTGATCTTGGCCTTGGCCGCGCCAAACGGTCTGTCTGGACCTGCGACCTGACCTCTCGCTACATCGAGATCAACGCCGACTACCGCTCCTGATCATTCTTCGTCCAAAAATATCCCGGGGGTCCGGGGGCTGGCCCCCGGCGGCTGCAGCAAGGCCAGACCGATGAAAATCATCCTTGTCTCTGCCGTCGCGCTGATTGATCCCGATGGCCGCGTGCTTCTGGCCCAACGGCCCGAAGGCAAATCCCTGGCGGGCCTCTGGGAATTCCCAGGGGGGAAGGTCGAACCGGGCGAAACGCCGGAGGAGGCGCTGATCCGCGAGCTGAAGGAAGAGCTGGACATCAACACCTGGTCGTCCTGCCTTGCCCCCCTGACCTTTGCCAGCCACAGCTACCCCGATTTTCACCTTCTGATGCCGCTTTTCGCCTGCCGCCGTTGGCAGGGAACCCCGCGCGCGACCGAAGGCCAGACACTGGCCTGGGTCAAGCCGGACCGTTTGCGCGACTATCCGATGCCGCCGGCGGACCTGCCACTGATCCCGATCCTGCGCGATTGGCTGTAGCTCTGACGAGTGCGTGAACAATCCTTGCCCGTTTGGGTTGTGTGCGCCATATTACAGACACAGAATCGATTGGAGGATGACATGCTTCGCACGATCACGATCGGCAGCAGCCTGCAGGTGCAGGGTATTGCAGTGGGCTCATCATCCGATGGCAAGTTGATGGTCAAGGTGGGGGACAAGGTCTACACCGGCCGTCCAGTGCCGAACCTGACCCAGGTCAAAGCTTACCAGCCGGTAAATCAGACCGCGTAAGTCCTTGATATTTCAATGTGAGAAAGGGTGTCCACGGCGGACACCCTTTTTCTTTTTGCATCAGGCCAGCGTGCGCTGTACCTCTTCCCGCTCGAAAATCTCGATCACATCGCCGGGACGGATGTCTTCGTAGCGTTCGAAGGCCATCCCACATTCCTGACCGGACTGGACTTCCTTCACTTCGTCCTTGAAGCGCTTCAACGTCTTCAGCGTGCCCTCGTGGATCACCACGCTGTCACGCAAGAGACGCACGCCAGCCGACCGGCGGGCAACGCCTTCGGTGACAAGGCAGCCAGCAACCTGGCCGACGCCAGTGACCTTGAAGACTTCCTTGATCGTCGCGTAGCCGATGAAGGTTTCCCGGACTTCGGCCTTCAGCAGGCCCGAGGCAGCGGCTTTGATGTCATCCACCAGATCATAGATGATCGAGTAATAGCGGATCTCGACCCCCTTCTGGTTGGCCGACTGACGGGCGGACGCATTGGCGCGCACGTTGAAGCCGATGATCGGGGCCTTCGAGGCCTCGGCCAGACCGACGTCAGTATCGGTGATGGCACCGACACCCGAATGCAGCACGCGGACGCGCACCTCATCATTGCCGATCTTTTCCATCGCCTGGACGATCGCCTCGGCCGAGCCCTGGACGTCGGCCTTGATCAGGATCGGCAGTTCAGCCACCGACTGGTCAGCCTTGGCCTTCGCCATCAGCTGTTCCAGCGTCGTCGCTGCACCGGCGGCGGCGCGCTTGTCCTTGGCGGTCTTGATCCGGTAGTCGGCAATTTCACGCGCCTGGGCTTCGGTTTCGACCACGTTCAGAGTGTCGCCAGCCGAAGGGGTGCCAGAGAGACCCAGCACCTCAACCGGAACCGAAGGACCAGCCTCCAGCACGGTCTCACCCTGATCGTTGATCAGCGCGCGGACCTTGCCCCACTGCTCGCCGACGACAAAGATGTCGCCTTTGCGCAGCGTGCCGTTCTGAACCAGAACCGTCGCCACCGGGCCACGGCCCACGTCAAGCTTGGCTTCGATCACGGCACCGCTGGCGGCCCGTTTCGGGTTGGCGCGCAATTCAAGCACTTCGGCCTGCAGGGCAATCGCCTCCAAGAGACTATCGAGGCCCTTGCCGGTCTTGGCAGACACCTCAACATCCTGCACGTCGCCCGACATGGCTTCGACCACAATCTCATGCTGCAGTAGGTCCGTGCGGACCTTCTGCGGATCGGCGTCATACTTGTCGATCTTGTTGATCGCCACAATCATCGGCACCTTGGCCGCTTTCGCGTGGGCAATCGCCTCAATCGTCTGGGGCATCACGGCGTCGTCGGCCGCGACGACCAGCACGACGATATCCGTCACCGAAGCCCCGCGTGAGCGCATGGAGGTGAAGGCCGCGTGGCCGGGGGTGTCGAGGAAGGTGATCTTGGCCCCGCCATCGGTCTGGACCTGATAAGCGCCGATGTGCTGGGTGATCCCGCCCGCTTCGCCCGAGACGACGTTGGCTTTGCGGATCGCATCCAGAAGGCTGGTCTTGCCGTGGTCAACGTGGCCCATGATCGTGACGATCGGCGGACGCGACAGCAGGTTTTCGTCCGAGTCCTTGACCGTGTCGATCACCTGTTCGACGTCGGCGTCAGACACACGAACCGCCTTGTGACCGAATTCCTCGATCACGAGTTCCGCAGTATCAGCGTCAATCGCCTGGTTCATCGTGACCATCATGCCCATTTTCATGAGGCTTTTGACCACGTCTGCGGCGCGTTCGGCCATCCGGTTGGCCAGTTCCGACACCACGATGGTTTCCGGCAGCTGCACATCGCGCACCTGCTTTTCGGCCTTCTGGCCCAGACCCAGGGCTTTCGCCCGGGCCTTTTCCTGCTTGCGCTTCATCGCGGCCAAGCTGCGGGTGCGGCCACCCTCACCTGCCAGCGCGTCGTTCAGCGTCAGCTTGCCGGTGCGGCGGGTCATCGTCGCCCGGATTTCGCTTGGCACCCCGGTCACGCTCGGCGTCACGTTCGCG
>JAAUPC010000155.1 GCA_012036325.1 Paracoccaceae bacterium | reverse complement strand
TTCTGCCCATTATGAGCGTGTTTCAGTTCGCCCGTGACTTCAGCTATCGTCTTGATGTTCGCCGGTTTGTCCTTGGGATGTGCCTTCAAGGCCAATTTTTCATGACGCGCGAGCGCTCATCGTATCGCATTACCGCAGCCGGTGCGTGGGCGCGCCGCTGGATCCACTCGGGCGGGCGCGGTGCTGCTTGGCTGCGCTGCAACAGCATCTATACGGACAGTCCGTTTGTGCGGATGGTCAAGGAGCAATCGTACGAGTTCCGCCTGTCCGCGATGATTGGCAGGCTTCAGCGTCAGATTCGCGGTGGCGACCTTGCGCAGGATTCCTTAGTGCCGAACGTTACGTACGTATGATTCGACTTCCCCTATTCCGACGCCTGGTTCCTTCGTCGTCGCCTTCATTGTCGCAGTGGGCTCAATTTTGAGCACCGGTTCCGCGAGCGCGCCTTCCGTTCCCGGCAACATGAGATTCCGGAGCCGGATGTTGGCAAACGTGCCGCGAACCATCACGCGATCATTCCCGCGGCGCGAGCCATAGCTGTTGAAATCTATCGGCTTGATGCCATGCGACTGCAGATAGAGCCCCGCCGGCGAATCCGCCTTGATCGAACCGGCGGGTGAAATATGGTCGGTGGTGATGGAATCGCCGAGGATGGCGAGCGGGCGCGCACCCTTGATTTCATGGATGTGGCCGGGCTGCATCGAGTCGGAGACCTCGACGGGGACGGGGTGTACTCGACCTACGAGCGCGCGGGGGCAGCGGACGAGAACGGCGTGAACGCGGCAGCGGGGCTCTACACGATCTCGGCGACCGTCTTCGACGATGAGCCAGGCGATCATGCGCGATCACCCGGACATGTATCGCTATTTCAGCGCAACTGAAACGAGCTTTGGGTCCTACCATCTCCGCACGCACAACCGGCTTCTGGGGCTGGGGGATGTGTATCTGGAGGTCATCGCCATTGACCCCGCCGCCCCGCCGCCGGGTGCATCCGATGGTCTGGATCGCGTTGGTCCTGGCGGCCTTCGCCTCGGGGCTGGGGTTGGGCGGGCTTTTGTAGCGAGCCTTCGCGTCAGCTTGCGGGCTGACGCAGGGCGGTGACGGCGCTGGCCGGAACCTCAACCCCGCCCGCCAGAACCAGCGAGGGGCCTTGCGGCGAGGTTCGCACCTCTATCACACGGGCATAGTGTTCGATGGGGCGGGTGTTCAGGATCGTTTCCCCCTGCAGGCTTTCCAGCGCGAAACTGTAGTTGCCCGGCGGCAGCGGGTTGCCCTGCGCATCGGCGCCGAGCCACTGGTATTGCCCGGCGCGCGGCGGCATATCTTCCCGCGAGACCAGAGTGCCGCGTGCATCCCGCACGACCAGGACCGTACGATCCGCGCCGGTGGACGGGTTGGCGGTCAGGGTGATCGGCGTGCCGTCAAAGGGCACCGGGGCGGTCGAGCGGGCCTCTTGCCCGATCCAGCCGGCCATGTCGGCCAGGCCGGTCTGCTGGAAGCTGCCCTGCATATCGGACAGAAGCTGGTTGGTGCGAACCTGCTGTTCCACGCCGGAAAAGGTGGCCAGCTGCACCGCATAATCTGCGGAATCGATCGGGTTCAGCGGGTCCTGGTTCTGCATCTGGACGGTCAGCATCCGCAGAAACGTGTCAAAGTCCGACGTGATCTTGCTGGTCTTGCCCTGGGCAGAAGATTGGCCAGTGGCGGCAGCGGTGGCGAGACTGGTGGCGGTGACGGTCATGGCGGCTCCTTACAGGCGCAGGTCTAGGGTGCCGGTTGCGGCAAGGCGCAAGGCGGGGTGAGGCTGGGCAAGCCCTGAGGGCAGGTCGGCAAGGCTGGTATCCGTCGCCAGCATGTCCAGGGGCGCATCTGCGGGGCTGTCCCGATTCTCACCCCCGTCTGAGCGGCCAAAGCCGATGTCAGCCCCAGAGAAGCCTGCGTCGCGCAAGGCGTCGGCCAGCTGGTCGGCATGACGGCGGAAGAGGTCAAGCGTTTCAGGACGCTCAAAGTTCAGCATGACGATGATACGGTCCGGGTTCTGCGCGTCGGCTTGCAGGGTGACGCGGACATGGCCAAGCTCATCAGGGGAAAGCGCGATTTCGGTCGTGCCATCGGGGCGCTGCGCGAGGGTCTGGACCAGCTGTGCGGCAAGGCCGGGCAGGGTGGCGGCCTGGATTGCAGCGGACAGTGGCGCGCCCGGAACGGCCGTCTGGGTAAGCGGTGACAGAAGGGGGCCCTGATCCTCAGGCTCTTGTGCCGCCTGTTCGGACTGGGCGGCGAAGAGTGATTGCAAGGCCGTTTCGGCCAGCTTGGCGACCGAGAAGGGCGGCGGGGGACTGGCGGCCAGCTTGGGCAGGGCCCCGGGCGCCGGCGGCCGGACGGTCCCCTGCTGCAAGTGCGGGTAGCAGCGGCAGCGAATCGGGTTCCATCTGCGGGTCCGGCGCAGGCGCTGTTTCCGGCAGAGCCTGAAGCGTGGCCTGCCAGAACCGCAGACCGGAAGCGGCCATGACTGACGGTGCTGCAGCAGGCAAGGGCATATCGGCACGGGAAAACGCGACGGGAGCACCCTCACCCCCTTTGGCAGGCGGTTGGGCGGGCAGCGCAAGCGCGGGGTCAACGGCGTCAGGCGAGACGGTCGTCATGCCGGGCGGCAGGGCAAGCCCGGCGGGCAAGCGTTGATCTGCCACGGCCAAAGGTTGCGCAGCGGGGCCGGGGAGCGAAACCACAGCGTCGGGCAGCGGCGGCGGGACGGCACCCACATCTCCCTGTGGGTCGACCGGGATGGGCTGCCCCCCAGCCGGGGCTAGCGCAGACGCATTGGCCACCAGCACAGGGGCGACCGGAAGCGTTGGCCAGAAAAGCGCCTGAGGGATCAGACTTTCGGCGGAAACCGGGCCGGGCACAGCGCCTTCGGCTGGTGCGGCCGTTTCTGAAGGTGCGTCGTCCATGAAACTGGCGAAGGCGTCACGGCCAGGGTCTTCCCGGGCAGGATCCTCCCGACTGGCGGGGCCAGCACTGGTGGCGTCAGCCCCGTTTCCGGTTTGGATGGCACCGGGCGTCACGGGCCCGGGAGGGGTTCTGGGTGCGATGGCTGTTTGCATCTTCCTACGACTTCTGCCGCTCAACTCCCCCGCTTTATCGCTGCGACAAGTTACCCATTCTTTACCCCCATCGCGGATCGTCGAGAAAATTCGATCCATCTGGAGGACTGCGATGGAACCCGCCCTGATCCCTGCATTGCCCGTCTCGGCCGAGCGGCGGCAGACGCTGATGGCCAAGGCCGCAGAGCTGGAGGCCACCTTTCTGGCCGAGATGCTGGCCCATACAGGGCTGGGAGAGTCCGGCCTTGCCGAGATGGAAGGCGGCTTTGGCGGCGGCGCGGGTGAGACGCAGTTTGCCAGCTTCCTGCGGCAGGAACAGGCGCGGCTGATGGTCGAAGGCGGCGGCATCGGGCTGGCCGAGATGATTTTCAACACCATGGTGGAGGCGGAGCATGCAGATCGAACTTGAAACCCTTTTGGACCAGACGCGTGACGCGGTTCTGGTCGGCGATCTTGCCACGCTGGCCGACCTTGCGCCGCAAGTCTCGGCCCTGGCTGAGGAGTTGCCCCGCCTGGACGCCGCCGCCGCCGGCCGGCTGATTCGGCTTGCCGAGCGCAACGCACAGCTCTTGCAGGCGGCCACCCGTGGCCTGCGCGCCGCGCAAAGCCGCCTGACCGAGATTGTCGAGGGTCCGACCCTGACCACCTATGACGCGCGCGGGCAAAGGGCGGCGATTGCCCAGCCCTCGGCGCTGCAGCCGAGGCGTTTCTAAGTTGGCTCAAATCCTTGGTAATTCAGGGTTTGGCATTAGGAATTGTTTAGGTGGTTCGGTCTTTGATGGGCCTTGCGTCCCATGCCGGGGCGGCGCCGCCGGAACCCTTCGGTGGCACTGGCCAGAACGCCCATCCTGCCACGCAAAGTGGCCTTTCCGGCCGTGAAATCTGCGGCCTTACGTGAAGGACTATACGATGTCGTCGATCCTGACCAACAACAGCGCGATGGTTGCCCTTCAGACGATGAAGGGCATCAACATGAACCTGAACAAGACCCAGGCCGATATCTCGACCGGCAAAACCGTGGCTTCGGCCAAGGACAATGCGGCCGTCTGGGCAATTTCCAAGGTGATGGAGTCGGACGTTGAAGGCTTCAAGGGCATTTCTGACAGCCTTTCAGTCGGCAATGCCACGCTGACCGTGGCGCGCAACGCCTCGGAATCGGTCACGAAGCTGCTGACCGAAATGAAGGGCAAGATCGTTGCTGCCCAGGCTGAGAACGTCGACCGCAGCAAGCTGCAGACCGACATCACGCAGCTGACCAAGCAGATCGAATCGGTCGTTGGCGCGGCGCAGTTCAACGGTCTGAACCTGGTGGACGGCTCGCAGACCTCGATCAACGTGCTGTCGTCGCTGGATCGCAGTGCCACGGGTGTTGAGTCGTCCAGCATCCAGGTCACGGCGCAGAACCTGTCGACGTCGGCCGGGACGGCGTTGACCGGGACAAGCCTTGGCGTGGTAACCGGCTCTCCGGCTGCAGGCGGTGGTGTCGGCACGGTGACCGGCTTCACGTTCCAGGGGGCTGGGGCGGCACTTGCCTCAAACGCCAACGGCGCTGTTGCTAGTACTACGACTTCGCTCATTGAAGGCGATGCCATCGAGATCACCGTTGGTGAAACCACTGGTCGCTATGTCGTGAAAGTGGGCGATACCAACGATGAGCTCGCCGAAGGTCTGCGCGAAGCACTGACGGCCGGTGGCTTGAACGGGGCTGACTTCACCCTGTCCACGTCCACTGCTGGCACGCTCAGCATCACCAACAACACCAACGTCTCCACCGCGATTTCGGTTGCGGCGACCCGGGGTGAGGGTGGGCTGGCCGCGTTGGGTGGGATCGACGTGACGGCAGATCCGGCCGGAGCCCTTGATGACATCGAAGGCCTGCTCCAGACCTCGATCAACGCGGCGGCCAGCTTCGGTTCGGCGCAAAAGCGGGTCGATATCCAGTCTGAGTTTGTTGGCAAGCTGACCGACTCGCTCAAGACCGGCATCGGCGCGATGGTCGACACCGACATGGAAGAGGCCTCGGCCCGTCTGCAGGCGCTGCAGGTCCAGCAGCAGCTGGCCACCCAGGCCCTGTCGATCGCCAACCAGCAGCCGCAGGGTCTTCTGTCACTGTTCCGGTAATCCTGAGGGGCCGCGGGCGGTTGCCCGCGGCCCACCATTCCCCCCCAAGCCCCGAACAGATGGACCTCCGATGACCTACCAATCCCCCATCGCCTATGCCCGACGGGAAACCCCTGCCCGTTCGTTGCGCTCGATCGAATACGATCTGATCGCGCAGGTGACACAGCGCCTGCGCAGCGCCTGGGCAAACCGCGCCGCCGATTTTCCGGCCCTCGTGGCCGCCTTGACCGAAAACCAGCAGCTTTGGTCAACCCTGGCTGCAGACGTGGCCCTGCCCGACAACGGCCTGCCTGCGCCGCTGCGGGCACAGCTGTTCTACCTTTATGAATTCACCGCGCAGCACAGCCGGGCTGTCCTCGACCGTGGCGCCAGCGCTGAAGTGCTAACCGACATCAACATGGCCATGCTGCGCGGCCTGCGCGGGGACGGGGGTGGCAGATGAGCGGCCTAGTCCTGAAACTTGGCCCGCATGAACGGGTCCTGATCAACGGAGCCGTGATCGAAAACGGTGACCGCCGGTCGCGTCTGGCGATCATGACACCCAACGCGAATATCCTGCGGCTGCGCGATGCGATCCATCCGGAAGAGGTGAACACGCCAGTCCGTCGGGTCTGCTATATTGCTCAGCTTGTGCTGACCGGAGACGCGGATGCTGGCGAAGCGCGGCTGCAACTCTTGCGCGGGATCGAACAGCTGAGCCAGGTGCTGACCGATTATGACAGCCGCACCCAATTGACCCTGGCCAGCAAGGCGGTGCTAGAGGATCAGCATTACCAGGTGTTGAAAGCGCTGCGCAGCCTTTTGCCCCGGGAGGAGCGGCTTTTCGCCGCTGGCCGGGCATGAGTTTCCAGCCGGTCCTGCCTCTGGGCGGCTTGGCCGGCTGGGGTTTCCTGAAACGTACGATGGAACGCCAGCAAGCCGTGCAGCAGGCTGCGCCGGTCCAAAAGCGGGATGAGGCCTATTTCCGCGAAAAGATCGGCAAGATCGACACCGCTGAACAGCTGGTATCGGACAAGCGGCTGTTGCGGATCGCATTGACGGCCTTCGGGCTTGAAGCGGATGTCAACAGCAAGGCCTTCGTCCAGAAAATACTGGAAGGCGGCACGCTGAAGGAAGGCAGTCTGGCCAACAAGCTGGCCGACAAACAGTACCAGAAATTCTCTGCCGCCTTTGGCTTTGGCGATTTCTCGGTGCCGCGCACCAAGATCTCGACCTTTCCGGACGAAATCCTGAACCAGTTCCGCGCCCGGAGTTTTGAGGCCGCCGTCGGCACGCAGAACAACACCTATCGCCTGGCCCTGAACGCGGAACGTGAACTTCCGATCCTTGCGGCAAGGCCGATTTCGGACACGGCGAAATGGTATACCCTTTTGGGCAACGCCCCGATGCGCGAGGTGGTGCAAACCGCGCTTGGCCTGCCGAAAAGCTTTGCGTCGATTGATCTCGACCAACAGGTTTCGGTCCTGCAGGCGCGGGCCGAGGCGGCCTTCGGATCCTCCGCGATCAGCCAGTTCACCGACCCTGCCAAGATGGACGGCCTGATCCGCCGCTTCATGTTCCGGGCCGAGGTGCAAGAGTTGGGTGCCGGAAGCTCTCCGGCCTCGATCGCACTTACACTTTTGCGACGCTAAACCCGATCAGCCGACAGGCCGTAGCCGGGATCTTGCGACCACACAGCCGCAAGGCACCTGATAACCCGAGAAGTGACGGATCGGCCAAAGGCCGGCAAACCAAAGGCATGCCGCCCGGCGGGGCAGATCAGCTATTGGGGCCGTTCAAGGGCTTGACGGTCTTACGCGGCATCCTGCCGAAAACCAGGCACGCTCAGCTGGCCCGATGACCATCGGACCAAACCTCGGCCCATCCCCTTTCACCAATCGAAGCTCTATTTGAGACAGGCGCGCAGGCGTTCGAAGCTGCCGTTCACACCGGTTGCGGGTGCAGGCTCAGCCAGGAACGCGTCCAGCCCCGGCCAAAGCCGGATCGCCCGGTCCAGCATCGGATCAGACCCGCTGGCATAAAGGCCCGCCTGCACCATCATTTCCGCCCGATCATAGGCACCGAGCAGGGCGCGGGCGTCTCGGATCAGGGCGTTCTCCTCTTCTGTCGCGGCATCGGGCAGGGACCGCGACACCGACCGCAAAAGATCAATCGCTGGAAAGCGGCCGCGCTCGGCAATGCGCCGGTCAAGGACCACGTGGCCATCCAGCACCCCGCGCAGGATATCGGCCACCGGTTCTTCCATGTCGGACCCCGCGACGAGCACGGAGAAGACCGCCGTAATATCGCCCGACCCTTCAGGCCCAGGGCCTGCCCGCTCGGCCAGCCCCATGATCGCTTGCGACAGAGAGGGGGGATAGCCGCGCAGCGACGCCTCTTCGCCGCCGGCCAGCGCAACCTCACGGTGGGCTTCGGCAAAGCGGGTCACCGAATCAACCAGCAAAAGGACGTGCAGACCCTGGTCGCGGAAATGTTCGGCCACGGCCATCGCGGTCAGCGCGCACAGCCGGCGCATCAGGGGCGACTGGTCCGAGGTTGCGGTGACAATCACGCTGCGCGCCATGCCAGAGGGACCAAGCACGCGTTCGGTAAACTCACGCAGCTCGCGCCCGCGTTCGCCGACCAGGGCGATGACCACGACATCCGCTGCCACACCCCGGGCGAAACGGGCCAGGAGTGACGATTTTCCAACGCCCGAGCCTGCGAAAAGGCCGATCCGCTGACCGCAGACCAAAGGCAGAAGCGTGTCAAAGACCGCAACGCCGGTGGAGAGCCGCGCGCCCAGCCGACGG
>JAAUPC010000154.1 GCA_012036325.1 Paracoccaceae bacterium | reverse complement strand
GGCGCGCTCCCCTCATCCTGAAGCCGGGTCCAGTCCGCCTCCCAGGGCAGAAGACGCGCGGCTTCCTCCGGCAGCCCCGCGGCTTCATAGGCCAGGCGCGCGGGCTCGATCCTGCCCAGTTGGACAAGGGCCCGAGCCCGAAGGGCGTGGTCTTCCGGCGCGTCAAGCGCCCCCAGAAGGGCAAGCGTGGCCCGGGCGTCACCGCGAAGCAATTCCGCCTGAGCCGTAACCCTGCGGGCAGGGTCGGGATCGGTTGCCGCGACCGGGCCTAGCCAGGCCATCGCGGCGTCCGGAAAACCATGGTCAACCAACCGGGTCGCTACCGCAAGTGCCACCTCGGCCTTGACCAGCGGCGGTGGCTGATCGGGCGCCAGCACGGCCTCGCGCAGGAAATCATCATCGTTCGCCCGCTGTGCTGCGACCTGCCACAGATCGGGCACATCAAGCCCGGCCTCTTCGACAAGGGCAAAGGCGGCAGGCGTCTGGTCTGACAGGGCCAGCGCCAGAACCAGCCCCCGCTGCAGCGCCGGAGCGTCTGGCCCATTCGCCACCTCACGCTGGAAGGCCAGAAGCGCCGTGGCAGTTTCCGGCGAAAGCGGCTCGGCGTTGCGGAAATGGGCTTCGACAAGGGCCAGCAAGGCCTTAACCGAGGGGCTGCCTTCGGCGACAGAGGTCTCGGCAAAATCCCGGGCGCTGTCGTTCCGGTCTGCCTGCAACTCTGCCTTGGCATCCAGCAAGGCCACTTCGGCGACCGTGCTGTCAGGGGACCGCTGGATTGCGTCGCGGACGATTCGCGCAAAGTCGGCATCGCCGCGTTGCAGCAGCTTTTCGGCAAGGCCAGGTCCAAGCTGGCTGCGCAGATGCGGGGGCAAGGCCACAAAGCTGCGCACGATGGCCGCGACGTTCACCTGCGGCCCCGGCGGCAGCCGGTCTTGCGCAAGGGCAGACCACAGCGCCGCCGCCCCATCGCAGGCCAACATGCCGACAAAGGGGGTCGACGGATCGGTTTCGCCATCGATCAGCCGGGCCATCGAAACATAGATGCGCAGGTCTTCAGAGGCCGTTCCAGTCTCGGCCAAGGTGGCGATCTGAGCAGCCTCTGCGCCAAAACTAAGGTAAAGGTGCAGACGCACGGATTGCAGCACGGCCTCCACCTCAACCCGGTCAAATTCGCCGTAAAGCCCTGACCGTGCTTCAGACAGAAGATCAATCGCGGGGCGGTCCTGGCCCCAGTCGGCAAGGTTCAGCGTCGCATCCGGGATGCAGACACCCCCTTCTGCCGTCATGCCTTCCGGCGGGCGGTTCTCGCCCACGATCATGCCCGGCATTTCGCCGATCCGGATCTGCGTCCAGGGCAAGACCTCGGCAGTGTTTTCCGGCACATCCGGGGCCGGACCGGGCAGGGCCATGTCCACGACACCGATCGTCGCGCCGCGGCTGATCTGTTCCAGCAACTCATCCCGCAGGGGCTGCAGCGAGACGGCCCCGCGGAGCGTTGGCAAGGTCGCCGTTTCCGCGGCGCCGGTCATGGCTGCAGCGCCGGGCCTTCCCAGCCAGTTATAGGTTGCCGGCAGCGCATCAGCCGGTGACTGGGCCCGGTTGGGCGGCAGAGGCGCCGCTTCCGCCGCGGCCAGAAGACCCGGATCGACAAAACCGGAGAAGGCCATTTCAAAGCTTGAGCCGGGCGGTGGCGGGCCATCCTTGATGTCAAGCACCACCATCCCGGGGCGATACTCGAACGGAAAGACATGACAGGGGCAGGCCAGGGTCAGTTGCAGAACGCCGGTTTCCGGATCAGAGCGCAAGGCCTGCAACCGGGTGCGCGGGATGCGGTCCCAGACCCGCGAGAGGTCAAACCCGGGCGGCGTTGCCGCGTCAGTCGCGAAAGCATAGCCCATCGGCGTGCGTCCCACCGTCCAGCCGTCGGCCTGCGGCAGTTCCACCACCAGGCGGGTAAAATCTTCATGTTCACCCGAGAAGACCCGGGCGGTTTCGCCGGCGGCCGGAACCGCCATCACCAGCAGAAGCAGCAGGAACCGGATCATGCCGCGTCCTGCTTCAGGGCCCGCATAGCCTCTTCCAGCGCGCTGAAGCCCGGGCGGACATGGTGCGGCGTGTTCTGGCGGCCCACTTCAATGCAGATATTGGCCGGGTGCCGGTGCAGGTTGGCAATCAGCACCTCACGAATGAGGTGGTAGAAATGGGTATCCTCCTCCACCACGCTTTTGACGCGGGACGCGAAGGGACCCATGAGTCCATAGGCCAGGAACACCCCAAGGAAGGTGCCGACCAGCGCGCCCCCGATCATCTTGCCGAGCACCTCAGGCGGTTGATCGATCGAGCCCATGGTCTTGATGACCCCGAGGACCGCCGCAACGATCCCCAGCGCGGGAAGAGCATCTGCCACCGTCTGCAGCGCGTGGCTGGAATGCATCGCGTGATGTAGCGTTGCCTCCATCCGCTTGTCGAGAACCTCTTCCACCTGATGGGGGTCGTCATAGTTCATCGAGGCCGCGCGAAGCGTGTCGCAGATCAGTTCCATCGCCTCATGGTCCTGCACTATCCGCGGGTATTTGCCGAAGATCGCCGAGGTTTCCGGCGATTCGATATGTTCTTCCAGCGCCACGGGGTTGGCGCGCGCCATGCGGATCAGTTCAAAGAGCAGGCACAGAAGATCGCGGTAGTCATCGGTCTTCCAGCGTGGGCCCTTGAACACCTTGCCCACGTCCCGCACCGTTTGTTTGACGGAAGACATGTCGTTGGAAATCAGGAAGGCCCCGACTGCCGCGCCGCCGATCATGATCATCTCAAACGGCAGGGCCTTGAGAATGATGCCCATCTTGCCCCCGGCCAGCACGTAGCCGCCGAAAACCATGACAAGAATGACGACTATGCCGACAAAGCCAAGCATCTGGGACCCTGTGATCGTTGCGGCGTCCAGTATCCGTGCGCCGGGTTAAGACATTCTCACCACCAGATTATTCGGTGGGCGCTCCTGCATTTCGGCCGGCCACGATGACACTCACGCCATAGGCCGCCTCTGAGGACATGCCGGAGAGGATTGCTGCGGCCGATTCGGCCGGCATCCGGCCCAGAAACCCGGCCGCAAACTCGGGCGACATGGTCTCAAACAGGGCGGCGGCGTCCTTCGGCTTCATCGCCGTGTAGACGGCGGTCAGCTTTTCGATATCGGCTTCCGCCGCTCCGTCAGCGATGGCGAGGGTGGCCTTCAGCTCATCCTCCATCGCCTGCAGCTCGGTCATCCGCTGAGAGATCGCAGCATCGGCAAGTGCCAGCGCCGCCAGTCGGTCTTGCATCGCCGCCTCTTGCGCCACCAGCCGGCCTTCGCGCAGCGTCAGCGCTTCGGCAAGGGCCGCCGGAGTTTCACACAGCGCAGGCGCGGCCATTTCGGCACCCTCTGGCGCCTCCTCGGCGCGGGCAAGGGCGGCACCGACACCAGACCCAAGCCGCAAGGCCCCTGAGGTGGCAAAGAGCATGGCCACGATGAACAGCGCCCCCCCGTCCGGCGCGTCGCCGCCCGCTCATTCCGCAGCCTCCAGCGTGTCACGCGTGCTGCGGCGACGGACAAACCGCAACCGACGTTCCCCCTCCGCCTCGTCCTCAACCGGGGGGGCGGCGGGCTTGGCCACGGGGTCAGGCAGGTCATGCAAGGCGGCCACCAGAAGCTCCAGCCGCTTGGCAACGGCTTCCCCCCGTGCGGTCAGCGTCTCAAGGCTTTCGGCAGACCCGTTCGCCGCCCCGCGCGCCTTTTCCAGCGCCACGGTCATGTCATCGACCTGCGCCGACAGGACCGCAATCGCCCCGCCCATTCCCGTTTCCAGCGTGGTGAACCGCTTCAGCCGGGTGGACAGCACGTAACAGTAAACGGCCGCACCAAACGAGCCCGCCACAAGAAGAATGTCGGCAATCAGGTCCATGACCCACCCTTTCAGTTCAAGACGAATTCGGTGATGAGAAGATCGCGCACCCGGCCCTCACCCGTGACGATCTGGACGCGGCGCAGCATCTGCGACCGCAGCTTTGCCATGGCGCTGGGGTCTTCGATCGCGGCCGTGTCGATGGCGCGGAGATAGCTGTTCAGCACGTCAAGAATCCGTGGCGCCAAAAGCGTCACATCTGCCGCCGCGGTATCCACCACCTCAACCTGCGCGGTAAAGCGCAGATGGCTGCTGCCCGAATCGGGACCAAGCGAGATCACCATGGTTTCCAGCGGCACGAAGGCGATGCCCGTCATTGGCCCGGGCGCGCCTTCATGTCCGGCCATGTCATGGCTGTCGCCGCCCAGAATCAGGCCGGACCAGGTGGCGTAGAACCCGCCTCCACCAAGCACAAGGGCCAGCACGACCCCCAGCAAAAGCGGCAGCTTTGACCGCTTTTTCACACCCTCTTCTTCGACGACACCTGCGCTTGCCACAGCTCACCTCTGCCTTCTGCACAAGGTGGACCATAGGCCAAAGGTCACTAACCGATTGTTAAGCGGGACCCGTCATTCGTTGCGTATCGGCAGAAGCGCCGACAGCGGAGAATCGCCTTGCAGAATGTAGTCGCCCTCTGGTCCTCGCTTGATATCCGTCGCCGCCTGATCATCGTCGGCGCGACAGTGGCCATGTTCCTTGCCATCCTCGGCCTTAGCCGGATGGCCAGCCAACCGGACATGGTTCTTCTTTACGCGGGCCTTGAACCTGCCGCCGCGGGTGAGGTTGTGGCCGCCCTTGACCAGCGCGGGATCGTGCATCGCGTCACAGGCGATTCGATCTTTGTCGATGCCGCGCAGCGCGACAGTCTGCGGATGGCATTGGCGTCGGAAGGCCTGCCTGCGGCCGGGGGCGGCGGGTATGAGCTTTTGGACAACCTTTCAGGCTTCGGCACCACCTCGCAGATGTTCGACGCGGCCTATCTGCGCGCCAAGGAGGGCGAGCTGGCCCGCACCCTCCTTGCCCTGCCGGAAATCCGGGCCGCCCGCGTGCACATCGCCAGTGCCCCGGCCCGCGCCTTTCAGCCGGAGACCCAAGCCTCGGCCTCGGTCACGGTGACCACCGTTTCCGGTAATCTGAGCGAGGCGCAGGCCCGCGCGATCCGCCATCTGGTGGCCAGTGCGGTGGCCGGAATGACCCCTGAGGCAGTGCAGATCATCGACACGGTCGCCGGGCTGATCGGCGGGCAAGAGACGGCCGATTTTGACAGCGGCGACGCTGCCGACCGCGCCGCCATCATCAAGGGCAATGTGGAACGTCTGCTGGCCGCCCGCATGGGCCCGGGAAAGTCCGTGGTCGAAGTCGCGGTGGACCTGGTGTCCGAGCGCGAATCGATCACCGAACGCACGTTTGATCCCCAAGGCCGGGTGGCTATCTCATCGGAAACCGAAGAGCGGACTGGATCAAGCACCGAACCTGGCGGCGATGTGACCGTCGCCTCGAACCTGCCTGAGGGGGATGCAGCCGCAGGGGGGCAGGGCCAAAGCCAGTCCTCCGAAACGCGCGAGCGGGTGAATTATGAAGTGTCCGAAACCCAGCGTGAGGTGCTGCGCAGCCCCGGCGCCACGCGGCGGCTGACCGTGGCGGTCATGGTTGACGGTGTTGTCACCACCGCAGCCGATGGCACCCGCAGCTGGGCCCCCCGGTCCGAGGAGGAACTGGCCACGTTGCGCGAACTTGTCGCTTCAGCCGTCGGCCTAGATGAGGCGCGAGGCGATGTCCTGACGCTGAAATCGCTTGAGTTTCAGGAACTTCCCGTGCCGGAGGGCTCCGTTGCCGAGGCGGGCTTCCTACCGGCCATGGGGCCCCTTGATGTGCTCTCCATGGTGCAGACCGCGGTTCTTGCGGTGGTCGCGCTGGTGCTTGGCCTCTTCGTGATCCGCCCGATCCTGACCTCGGCTGCCAATCGGCCGGCCCTTGCCAGCCCAGCCACGCCCCTGGCCCTGCCCGGCGTCGGGGGCTATTCCGGCGTCGCCCTCGATGGCGAGGTTGAGACCGGCTATGCGATCCCCGGGTATCCCGGCCAGAAGACCTCCGACATGGCTGCAGTCGAGGGCGAGGAAGACCCCGCCACCCGTCTCCGCCGCCTGATCGAAAAGCGTCAGACCGAATCGATCGAAATCCTGCGCGGCTGGATGGAAACCGATGAGGAGCGGGTCTGATGCCCTCGCTTCGGCTGGAAGTCTTTGACAGCAGCATCTCTTCGGACGGCACGCCCCAACCGCTGGTTGAGGCAAGCGCGATGGAGGAGGCCAAGATCGCCTCGTTCGAGCAGGGCTATTCGGCCGGCTGGGAAGATGCCGCCGCCGCCCAGCAGGGCGACCAAAGCCGCATCCGTGCCGATCTGGCGCGCAACCTGCAGACCCTGGCCTTCACCTTTCAGGACGCCCGCAGCCATGTGCTGCAGGCGATCAAGCCCTTGATCCTTGAGATGACCAATCGCCTCTTGCCCGAAGTCGCGCGCGATGCCCTTGCGCCGACGGTGCTTGAGGCATTGATGCCGATTGCCGACAGCCTGGGCGATACGCCGTTGATCCTGGTCCTCAACCCCGCGGCCCGCGACAGCGTCGAAGAGCTGATCACTCAGGCGACCGGCCTGCCGATGGTGATCGAAGAGGAACCCTCATTGGGCGAGGGGCAGGTCTACATTCGCTTTGGCACCTCGGAAACCAAGGTCGATCTGACCCAGGTCACCTCCGACATCAGCGCCGCCGTACGGGCGTATTTCAACCTAAACACCCCAACCTGAACACCCCAATCTGAACATCTAGGAGACCACCCATGGATGAACTGACCGACGGCAACCCCTTTTCCCAGGTCCCGATCGAAGTGACCATTTCCGTCGGCCGCGCCCGGCCCTTGGTGCGTGACCTGTTGCGGCTGTCGAAGGACGCGGTCCTGCAGCTCGACCGCCGCGTCGATGACCCGGTCGAGCTTTACGTCGGCGACCGGTTGATCGCCCGGGGGGAGCTGACGGAACTCGAGGGCGAGAATGCGGGCCAACTGGCCGTCCGCCTGACCGAGGTTGCCAACCTGCGCGGTGGGCTGTGAGCCGCAGCCTGCCCCTTGTGCTGGTTCTGGTCCTTCTGGCGGGCCCGGTGCTGGCGCAGGAGCTGTCGCTGAACCTTGGCGAGGCGGTCGACGGCAACTCGCTGTCGCTGCGGTCGGTGCAGCTTCTTCTTCTCATCACGCTGCTCAGCATCGTGCCGGGGCTGGCGGTGATGGCCACCTGCTTTCCCTTCATCGTCACGGTGCTGTCGATCCTGCGG
The DNA here is from genome assembly GCA_012036325.1 of Paracoccaceae bacterium. Taxonomy (GTDB): domain Bacteria; phylum Pseudomonadota; class Alphaproteobacteria; order Rhodobacterales; family Rhodobacteraceae; genus Tabrizicola. Next base: position 755 of record JAAUPC010000154.1, on the reverse strand, counting down.
CAGGCCATTGGGCTGCAGCAAGCGCCGCCGAACATGGTCATCATCACCTTGGCGCTGTTTCTGACCTGGTATGTGATGGACCCGGTCTTTACCCAGGCCTGGTGACCGGGATCGAGCCGATGACGACCGGCCAGATGGAGGTGACACCGGCGCTGCAGGCCGCGATCCTGCCGTTCCGCGAATTCATGGCGCTGCGGGTGGACCCCGAGACCTTTCTGACCCTGCAGGACCTGCGGGCCACGGCCCCACTTCCGCCGGGCGAGGCGCCGCTTTCGCTCCTCGTGCCGTCGTTCCTGCTTTCGGAGATTCAGCGGGCGTTCGAGATCGGGTTCATGGTCTTCCTGCCCTTCCTCATCATCGACCTTGTGGTCGCGGCGATCCTGATGTCGATGGGGATGATGATGGTGCCCCCGGCGGTCGTCTCTTTGCCGTTCAAGCTGGCGTTCTTTGTGGTGGCGGATGGCTGGGCGCTGATTTCGGGCGCGCTGGTGCGGAGCTACTTTTAGCTGTCCACGGTGGACAAAAACGGAAAATACATATCTTTCAATGGCCTGCCCGTGGACGTTTGGAATGTGGTAACCATGTCAAAGGCCCGTACAGAGCGCCTGGAGCCCTGTCGGATTGCCACCGTGCGCGGCCTTCTTGCCCCCGTGTCGGCCCCCCCGTGTGGCCCCCCATGTGCCTCTTGTGTGCCCACCCGTGCGCCGCCCCCTCGTGCCCGCCCCTCAGGGCAAGACCGGGGGCCGCGCTGACCC
>JAAUPC010000153.1 GCA_012036325.1 Paracoccaceae bacterium | reverse complement strand
CCCCGGCCCTGACCCGTGAGCGCCAGAGATCGAGGCCCGGCTTCTGCTACCTGACCCCAACGATGTGCATGTGCTGGCCACCGCCATCGCCAGCGGGGCGGACGCGATCATCACCTTCAACGCGCAGGATTTTCCGGGCCATGTGTTGGCCGCCGAAGGCATCACCCGCCGCGACCCCGATGGGTTCTTGTGGGAGGTGCAGTCGCACCACCCGGAAGCCATGGCCCGGGTTGTGGAAACGGTGCGCGCCAAGGCTGAGGCGATTTCAGGCCAACCCGTCCCCCTTAAGGCCCTGCTGAAGCGGGTGCGGCTTTACCGTCTTGCCAAGGCGATGGGGGTCTGACGCGCAAAATCCTTGAACAAGGATTTTGACAAATTTCTTCCTCAAGAAATTTGCAGCGGTGGCATCCAGCGCGCTTCATTCGCCTCAATCGCAGCGATGCGTTCGGCGGTTTTCGGGTGGCTTAGCATCCAGGCCGGCACGCCTTCGCTGTGGTTCGCGGTCAGCGCCTCAAGCTTGCGGAAGAGCGACTTTTGCGGTGCGGTGCCGATTCCGGCCTTGATCAGAAGGGCCGAGGCATAGGCATCGGCCTCAAACTCATCGCGCCGCGAGAGGCGGGCCATCAGCGCAGAGGCAAGGAAGTTGGCGATCCAGATGCCGATGAAGGGCAAATACCGGTTCAGGATCGCCGACAGCATGACGAACACCGCGTTCTGGCCGGTGAAGTCGATCATCCGGCGGCGCATGTGGCCCAAGGCAACGTGGCCCAACTCATGCGCGATGACAGATGCGAGCTCCTCCGCCGAAACCTCGCCGCGCGCCTTGCGGTTCAAAAACCGCGCGTCAGGAAAATCCGCCCATCGGGGGCGGCAAGGCCGTTGACCGGCTCCACCTCGAACACATGGACCTTGATTTCCGGCAGGTCCATCGCGGCGGCCATCTGGTCGGCCAGCCGGGTGATCGACGGATCGGTCAAGGGTTTCGATTGCGCATCAAGCATCCGCTTGGTGCGCCACATCGAAAAGCGCAGCATCAGGATGGCATAGCCGACGGCCAGGATGAGGGGCATGAACTTGATCATGCGGGGGATATAGTCACACTTGGCCGTCCTTCAAACCCGCTGCGACATCCGTTCTGCTGGCCTCCATCAGCCAATAGCCAAGCGCCAGAACTGCGCCCCCGCCGGCCATCAGGCCAAGGACCGATCCCAGCATCTCGCTTGCCGCTTCGACATTGCCGGCAAAGACATGGCCGGTGCCGACGTAGAGCCCGGCCCAGACCGCCTCACCTGCCACGGCGGCCAGGGTGAAACGGTGCCAGCCATAGCCGGTGCTGCCCGCCGTCAGGTTGACCCATGGCCCCAGCGGGCTGACCAGCCAGCGCGAAAAGAATACCGCCAGCACCCCGCGCCGGTCCATCATCGCGTCCGCCCGCGCCAGAAGCTTGTCACGCGCGGGATCCTTGCGCAGACGGGTCAGGAAGGCCGCGCCATAGCGCCGCCCGGCCCAATAGCCCAACTGATCGCCAAGAATGCCGCCCGCCGCCGCCGCCATGAGGGTCTGCCAGAGAACTAGGTCCCCCGCCGCTGCAAAGCCGCCCGCCGTCAGCATCAGGATCGAGGCGGGGAAGGGCAGGGCAAGGCAAGAGAGGAACGTCGTCGCCGCCAGAAGCCAAAGCCCGTATTGCGGCACGAGGGCCAGAAGCCAGTCGGTCATTCGCCGGGGTCCATCTGGCGCAAGGTGGCGATGGCGGCTTCGACATCGGCGATAAGGGTTTCGACCGGAACCCCCCGATCCCTGGCAATCTCACTTAAAGGTTGAGGGCGGCCCTTCACCTCGGGCAGGGGTAGGCCCGCCAGCCGGTCAAGGGTGCGAGGGTCAAGGTCCCAGGACCGGGCGACATAGCCCACGGTCATCCAGGGTTCCACCGCGACATCCTGATGCGTCTGCCAGTAGATGGTCTGCACCACGATGCGCCCGGCAAAGAACAGCGTCACCGCACAGGCCAGAAGGAAGGCCGAGGTGAGGATGGGCCGCTTGCGCCAAAGGCTGATCATCGCAGGCCCTTCAATCCCTTGGATAGTCCGTCCAGCGTCATGGGCACCATCCGGCCCGGGGTCAGGTCACTGATCAGGCGGGTGGACTGGGTGTAGCCCCAATCGCCCTCAGCCACCGGGTTGATCCACAGGTGATACGGCCATTGCGCGAAAATCCGTCGTAGCCAGACGGCACCCGCCTCCGGGTTCCAGTGTTCATTGGCCCCTCCGGGGTGGGTGATCTCATAGGGCGACATCGCCGCGTCGCCAACGATGATGACGCGCCAGTCAGGGCCATAGGTGCGGATCACCTCCCAGGTCGGGGTTTGCGCGTCCCAGCGGCGGCGGTTGTCGCGCCAGAGGCCTTCGTAGGGGCAGTTGTGGAAATAGAAGACCTCAAGATGCCGGAATTCGGCCTTCGCGGCAGTAAAGAGATCCTCCATCACCTTCACATGGGGGTCCATCGACCCGCCGATATCGAGAAGGAGAAGGACCTTCACCGCATTCCGCCGCTCCGCCCGGGTCTGCACGTCCAGCCAGCCTTGCGCGGCGGTGGCGCGGATGGTGGCGTCAAGGTCAAGCTCTTCCGCCGCCCCTTCCCGCGCCCAGCGGCGAAGGCGGCGGAGGGCGAGTTTCAAGGTGCGGGTGCCAAGTTCGGCGTCGCCATCAAGGTTGCGAAATTCGCGCCGGTCCCAGACCTTGACGGCGCGCTGGTGGCGGCTTTCCCCTTGACCGATGCGCACGCCTTCGGGGTTGTAGCCGTAAGCGCCAAAGGGGCTGGTCCCAGCGGTGCCGATCCATTTCGACCCGCCCTGATGGCGGCCCTTCTGTTCGGCCAGACGCTCGCGCAGCGTCTCCATCAGCTTGTCAAACCCGCCAAGCGCTTGAATGGCCGCGCGTTCTTCGGCCGAAAGGTGGCGTTCTGCCAGTTTCTCCAGCCAGTCTTTCGGTAGGTTCAGCGCGTTTAGCACCTGTTCCGGTGTGATGCCCTCAAGCCCTGCGAAACTGCGGGCGAAGGCGCGGTCGAAACGGTCGATGTGACGTTCGTCCTTGACCAGGATAGTGCGGGCGAGGTGATAGAACCCCTCAGGGTCATAGATCACAAGACCGGCGGCCAGGCCTTCCAGAAAGGCCAGGAATTCGCGCAAGGAGGTCGGAACCCCCTCTTCCCGCAAGGTCTGGAAGAAGGGCAGGAACATCGGTCAGCCGAGGAGAAGCCGGTCAAGAAACAGCGTCAGGAACAGGCCCAGAAGGCCAAAGGCAATGCCGAATCCGGCGGCATATTGTGCCATGTCGGCCGCTTTGCCGCCGCGCCGCCGCGCGACCAAAGCGCCACCGATTGCGCCCAGAACCAGACCGCCGATCACGAACATTCCACACCCCAGTGCCGGGGCAGGCCGCCCCACTTCAGCCGTTTGCCGCGCGGTTGGCGACGATGGCGATATCGCGCATCCGGGCCTTGACCACGCTGTCAGGCCCGAAGCCATAGCGTGCCCAGACCTGACTGTCGAGGCGCAGCGCCGCCGCAGCCGCAGGGTCACCTGACCGCTCCAACGCCTCGGCCTTGATGAGCATCAGGGTGGCCAAGAGGGCCGCGTTTTCATGCGAGCGCACGATGGGAATCGCCTTGTCGACCAGCCGCAAGGCGGCATCGTTCTGCCCGCCAGCCAGCGCCATGGCGGCGCGCTGCATGTCGATATGGGCGATCTGGATCTGCCCGCCGGGCAGCCCTGCATAGATGGCGGCGGCATTGTCGAATTCCGTCAGCGCGCGGCCCGGGTCGCTGCCAGCCCAAAGGCGGGCCACGGCGAAATGGCTGAAGGCCAGGCGGTTGTCCTGCCAGCCCTGCTGTTGCGCGATGGACAGCGCGCGTTCTGCCGCTGCGCGCCGCGCCTCAACCCCGCCAGCCCGTCCGAGTGCCGCCTCGATCGACTGGACCCAGGGCCCGGGAACGACGGTGTCGGGCAGGGCGGTCCCGCCAAGGATGCCAGGCAGGCGCGCGGCCACCTCTTCCCGCGTCATGCCGCTTGCAAGCTGCGGCGCGTAGGTCGCGCGCAGGATCGTCATGTCAAAGCTGGTCAGCACCGAATGGAAGTTGTCGTCGTTGAAGACGCTGTTCGGCAGCCGGTAAAGGTCATTCAGCGGCCCCAGCGCCTGGGCGAGTTCTTCATGCAGGCAATCGCGAATTTCTTGCGGGCTGGTGTCGGCGGGAATGAAAATCGCCGCCCGCGTGCGCCTTGTGACCAGCGCCCAATCCACCGCATCTGACCCGCGCAACCGACGGTACTCGCCAAGCGAGGAGACGCCCGGCACCACAAAGCAGGCGGCCATCGGGGCAAGGCGGCGCAATTCAGCCCGGTTGGCGAATTCAACCGTGATCGTGGCCTGTCCGGTGGTGCTGGGGGCGATGTCGATCCCGGCCTCAGTCGACAGCCGACCGATCAGCGCGCCAAGGTCGCGCGGGGCCGAAGCGGGGACGGCACCCGTCATGCCCACTGTGATCGGACCTTCAAAGCGGCTGAACACCTCAAGCCGGCGGCCGCTTTCCATGGCAAAGGTCAAGTCCATGAAATCCCGCGCCAGGGATGACCCGCCGCTGCCCCCCAGCCCCAGGCCGGAGGACCCTGTGCCAAAGCCCACGCCAACCTCGGCCCGAGGATCGCTTTTTGACACCTGCGCCGGCGGCGCACAGGCAGACACCGCGCAAAGCGCGGCAAGAAGGAACGGCAGGCGCATGGCAGGACCTGATATGGCAGCGCCCCGGCAGATGGGGCTGGCTGAGTGTCAGCCCCCGGAGAAGCCAGAGTCAATTCAGCAAAAGTTACGATTTTTCCGCACACTACCCCTCGCGGTTGAAGTGCCGGTTGGGGCCAGATTTATCCTTATCCCTCACGCTTTGTTTCAGTCTTGTCGGAGGTGTGAGTACGTCGAGCGTTTTCCGGCGGGTGCGGAGCCTGATTCGCCTTGCGCGACGGATCGGATTTACATTACCGTAAGGAAATATAACTTATGGGTGATTCCATGACCGATCCCCTGTCCCGCACCTTCCTTGCCCTGGCCGATCCGACCCGCCGGGCGATCCTGGCGCAGATCGCGGACGGCGCGCAGACCGTCAATGCCATCGTGGCGGCCAATGGGTTAAGCCAGCCCGGAATCTCCAAGCACCTGAAGGTGTTGGAAGGTGCCGGTCTGATCCGCCGCGAACGCGTTGCCAAGACCCGTCCGGTGCATTTGGACGCAGCGGGGCTGCAACAGGCAGCGGGCTGGATCGACCATTACCGTCAGCATTGGGAAGGCGCGTTTGACCGGATGGATGCGCTGATTGACCGGCTGCAGGCCGAGGAGGCAAAGAATGGACGACAATAGCGCCAACGCCCTGCGCCTGACGCACCGCTTTGCCGGTCCGCCCGCGCTGGTCTGGGCCGTCTGGACGAAGGCAGAGCTGATCCGGTCATGGTTTGGGTCTTCCCACGGGTTCCGCGCGCATGACATCGCGGTGGATCTGCGCCCCGGCGGCCGCTGGTCCCTGCGCAACGTGAACGGTGACGTGACAGAGTTTGTGAGCGGCACCTATCATGAAGTGGAGGCACCGTTTCGCCTGGTCTACTCTTACCACTTTGAGGGGACTGAGTTTTTCTCGACCATCTCCATCGACCTGACAGCCGAGGGTGATGGCACGCGGCTTGTTTTCCTGCAGACCGGCTTTCCCGATGCGCAGGCCCGGGTTGAACATGGCCGCGGCTGGCCGGAAGCGATCCAAGTCATGGGCGAGGCGCTTTTGGCGATGCATGGGGTTGGCAGCCTGTGGCCAAGCCTTCCGGAAAAGCGCCACATCGACGGCGTGGCGCAGGACCTGGAAGCCGCCCGCGCGCGCCTGTTCGAGGAGAAGGCCAAATGACCCACCCGAACCTTCTGGCGCTGGACCACCATTTCAACGCCGCCCCGGCCTTTGTCTTCGGCCTCTGGTCACACCCGGCGCTTGTTTCGGCCTGGTGGGGGCCGGAACAGCACCACCTGACCACCTGTGAGATTGACTTTCGCCCCGGCGGCAACTGGCGCTTCAACATGGAAAAGGACGGCGCGGCGCATTGGGCGCACGGCACCTATCATGAGATCGTGCCGGATGAACGGCTGATGTTTTCCTACCGCTTTCCGATGTTTGCCGTGCAATCCATCGTCTCGTTGCGGTTTGAGGTGGAGGGGGCGGGCACGCGCCTGCGCTTCCTGCAAACCGGGTTTCCGAATGAGGAGCATTACAAAGGCCACAAGGGCGGCTGGACATCGACCTTCAGCATCCTAGAGGACCTTCTGCTAAAGCTGCACGGAATCGGGTCGGTCTATCCGACACTTCCGCCACCCAGGATCAGCGCCGTGGCGGAAGACCTGGCCGAAGCGCGCCGCCGCCATGATGCGGCTACCGCTGCCCCCGCGCCATGAAGGCAAGCCGTTCAAAAAGCTGCACATCCTGTTCGTTCTTCAACAGCGCGCCATGCAGCCGGGGCAGGGCGTTCTTCGGGTCCTTTCGCAGATCCTCAGGCGCCAGATCCTCGGCCAGGAGGAGCCGCAACCAATCCAGCACCTCGCTGGTAGAGGGCTTCTTCTTCAGCCCCGGAACCTCGCGCAGTTCATAGAACTGGGTCAGGGCGGCGGTCAGAAGCTGATCTTTGATGCCCGGGAAATGCACGCGGACAATTGCCGCCAAAGTCTCAGCATCGGGAAAACGGATGTAGTGAAAGAAACACCGGCGCAGGAAGGCATCCGGCAGTTCTTTTTCGTTGTTCGAGGTGATGATGACCACCGGGCGGTGCCTTGCGCGGATCGTCTCACCGGTCTCATAGACGTGAAACTCCATCCGGTCGAGTTCTTGCAGAAGGTCATTCGGAAATTCGATGTCGGCCTTGTCGATCTCATCAATCAGAAGAACCACGCGCCCCTCGGCCTCAAAGGCCTGCCAAAGCTTGCCCTTGCGGATGTAGTTCTTCAATTCATTGACCCGCGCATCGCCCAGCTGGCTGTCACGCAAGCGGCTGACCGCGTCATATTCGTAAAGCCCCTGTTGCGCCTTGGTTGTGCTTTTCACATGCCATTCAATCAGGGGCAGGTGCAGCGCCGCCGCCACCTGCCGCGCAAGTTCGGTCTTGCCCGTCCCCGGTTCGCCCTTCACCAGCAAGGGCCGCTGCAAGGTGACCGCTGCATTGACAGCGACCTTCAGGTCATCCGTCGCGACATAGCCTTCGGTCGATGCAAATTTCATTGCGTTCTCAACATCCTGTTTGCAGTCCTTACACAAACCCTACCTAGGCCAAGAAAATGTCGCAACCGCTAGTGACATTGTCCCGGCCTTGGGCTAAATGCCCCGCAGCGGAGGCGCATCATGACAGAAGCCCACCTGTCGGAGCGATCCGGCGCAGAGGAGAGAGTGTCAATGAAGGCTGAGGTTTTCCTGCCCGACGACTACCGTCCTGCCGAGGACGAACCCTTCATGAACGAACGCCAGCTGGAATACTTCCGCCGCAAATTGCTGGTCTGGAAGCAGGAGTTGCTGGATCAGTCGGCCGAAACTATCGACAGCCTGCAAGATAGCGGCCGCAATGTCCCCGACATCGCAGACCGGGCGTCCGAAGAAACCGACCGGGCGTTGGAACTGCGGACCCGGGACCGGCAGCGCAAGCTGGTTGGCAAGATTGACGCCGCCCTGCGCCGCATCGACAATGGCGAGTTTGGTTATTGCGACGTGACGGGCGAACCGATCAGCCTCAAGCGGCTTGATGCGCGCCCGATCGCGACCATGACGCTGGAAGCCCAGGAAAAGCACGAACGGCGTGAGAAGGTGCACCGCGAAGACTGACCGCCCGGCGGATTGTGACAGCATTTGCGCCGGGCCTTGATGGTCCGGCGTTTTCATTTGCAGGGGTGCGGGATGAGCCTGATCGGCCAAAGGGTGACGGTGATCGGCGCAGGCGTGGCGGGGCTTGCCGTGGCGCGGGCGCTGGCCTTGCGGGGCGCCTCTGTCACGGTGCTGGAACAGGCCGACGCGA
>JAAUPC010000152.1 GCA_012036325.1 Paracoccaceae bacterium | reverse complement strand
GCCCTACAGCCTGCCGCTGCCGGACCTGATCCCGTTCCACTCAGGCGATCCACCCCGGCCACTATGATGGCGGGGCATCTGTTGTGGATGGAGCGCGCATCGCAAGGCGCGCTGAAGGTTTGCCGCACAGCGGGTGAGGTGAGCGCGTGTCTGGCTTCCGGGGTCATCGCCGCCCTGATGCATATGGAAGGGGCCGAGGCGATTGATGAAAGCCTTGATTCCCTGCATCTTTTCCACGCCATGGGCCTGCGGTCGCTGGGGCCGGTCTGGTCGCGGCCCACGATCTTTGGCCATGGCGTGCCTTTCGCCTATCCCGCCAGCCCGACACCGGGCCGGGGCTGACCGAGGCGGGCAAGCGGCTGGTCGCCGAATGCAACCGCTTGCGGATCATGCTGGATCTCAGCCACATGAACGAGGCCGGGTTCAACGATGTGGCCCGCCTGTCCGACGCGCCGCTGGTCGCCACGCATTCCAACGCCCATGCGATCTGCCCCTCGACCCGCAACCTGACCGACCGGCAGCTTGCAATGATCCGGGACAGTGGCGGAATGGTGGGGCTGAATTTCTCGGTCTCTTTCCTGCGGCCCGATGGGCGCCAGCTGGAAGCTACAGGGTGGGACCCGATCCTGCGGCAGATGGATTACCTTCTGGAGCACTTGGGCGAAGATCACCTTGGCTTCGGGTCGGACTATGACGGCTGCACCACGCCCGAAGTCATTGGCGACGTGACCGGCCTGCCGCGCCTTTTGCAGGCGCTGGCGGACCATGGCTATGACTGCCCGCTTCTGGAGAAGCTGGCGCAAGGGAACTGGCTGGCCCTTCTGGACCGCACGCTCTAGCGACCGGGCACCGACTGGACGGAGACCCCGGGGCCAGACCCCTCAGACCGTGGCCGAGGTGCTGTCGCCTTTCACCCGCTCTTCGCTGGGGCGGCTGCCGGTGGCCAGATAGATCGCTTGTTCCGCAATCGTGGTCGCATGATCCCCGGCGCGTTCGATGTTCTTCGCGATGAAATGCAGGTGCATCGACGGCCCGATGCTGCCGGCACTTTCCATCATGTAGGTGAAAAGCGACCGGAAGAGGGTGTTGTACATCTGGTCAATCTCGACATCGCGGGCGCGGACGGCTGCGGCAAGTGCTGCGTCCTTGCGCACCAGCGCAAGCTGCGCATCTTCCAGCATCTTCGCCACCAGGGCCGACATGCGCCGGATGCTGCCCGCATGCCCGTCCACCGGGGCCGAGCGTCCCATCACCCGCGTCCGCTTGGCGACGTTCTTGGCATAGTCGCCCACCCGCTCAAGGCTGTGGGCTGCGCGCATCACGGCCAGTACCAGCCGCAGGTCGCTGGCCGTAGGCGCACGGCGGGCGATCAGGCTGGCGGCTTCGGTCTGGATGAACTCTTCCAGCGCGTCGACAGCCTTGTCGCCGGTAATGACGGTATCGGCGGCGGGCAGGTCTTGCGCCTCAAGCGCCTTGGCCGCGGTCACGAGGGCGGCTTCCACCATGCCCCCCATCCGCAAGAGATGCGCCTGCAGCGCTTCAAGATCACGGTCGAAGGACGAAACGATGTGGCTGTCGCTGTCTGACATGGCGCTTATCCGATCCGGCCGGTGATGTAGGCTTCGGTCCGGGTGTCCTTGGGGTTGGTGAAGATCGCGCCGGTCTCGCCAAACTCAACCAGGTTGCCCAGGTGGAAGAAGGCCGTCTTCTGGCTGACGCGGGCGGCCTGCTGCATCGAATGGGTCACGATGACGACCGAATATTGGTGGCGCAGCTCGTCGATCAACTCCTCGACCTGCGCGGTGGCAATCGGGTCAAGGGCCGAGCAGGGTTCGTCCATCAGCAACACCTCGGGCGAGGTGGCAATGGCGCGCGCAATGCACAAACGCTGCTGCTGGCCGCCCGAAAGCCCGGTGCCGGTGGCATCGAGCCGGTCCTTCACCTCGTTCCAAAGGGCCGCCTTGCGCAAGGATGCCTCGACGATGGCATCCAGTTCGGCCTTGTTGCGGGTCATGCCGTGGATCTTCGGGCCGTAAGCCACGTTGTCATAGATCGACTTCGGGAAGGGGTTGGGCTTCTGGAACACCATCCCCACCTTGGCGCGCAGCTGAACCGGGTCGACGCGGCGATCGTAGATATCTTCGCCTTCCAGCAGGATCTGGCCCGACACGCGGCACGAGGCAACAGTGTCGTTCATCCGGTTCAGGCACCGCAGGAAGGTGGACTTGCCGCAGCCCGACGGCCCGATGAAGGCAGTGACAGTGCGGTCAAGGATCGTGACATCCACATCCTTCAGCGCGTGGTTGGTGCCGTAATGCACCTGCACCCCGGATGCCGAGATTTTCGCGGTCTGGGTGGCAAGGTCCAGCCCCTTATGGGTCATGTCGTTCATGGTATCCTACCAGCGGCGTTCGAAGCGGCGGCGCAGCAGGATCGCCGCGACGTTCATGATCACAAGAAAGGCCAGAAGCACGATGATCGCGCCCGAAGACCGCTCGATGAACGCGGGGTCCGAGCGGGAGGCCCAGGAATAGACCTGCACCGGCAGGGCGGTCGCGGGGTCCATCACGCCGCCATCGAACGGGCCGGCGGGATAGTTCGTCACGAACGCCACCATCCCGATGAGGAGAAGCGGCGCGGTTTCGCCAAGGGCGCTCGCCAGGCCCAGGATCGTGCCGGTCAGGATGCCGGGCATCGCCAGCGGCAGGACGTGGTGGAACACGGTCTGCATCTTCGATGCGCCCACCCCCAGCGCCGCATCGCGGATGCTTGGCGGCACGGCGCGGATCGCGGCACGGGTGGCGATGATGATCGTGGGCAGCGTCATCAAGCTGATCACCAGCGCGCCGACCAGGCTGGACGACTGCGGCAGACCGGCAAAGTTGATGAAGATCGCCAGGCCCAGGATACCGAAGACGATGGAGGGGACCGCGGCAAGGTTTGAGATATTCACTTCGATCAGGTCGGTCAGCCGGTTCTTCGGCGCAAACTCCTCAAGGTAGATCGAGGCGGCGACACCCACCGGAAGTGTGAAGATCAGGACCAGCATCATCATGTACAAGGACCCGATGATCGCCACGCCCAGGCCCGCCGATTCCGGCCGCTGGTCAGACGCATCCGGGTTGGTCAAAAAGCCCGAGTTGAAGCCTGAGGTCAGGATGTTCCGGGCGATCAGCTGATCGGCAAGCTGCAACTGCTCCAAGGACACGTTGCTGTCCAGCTCAGCCGTCTCAAGCGTCACCCGGCCTTTCATGTAGCCGTCGATCCGCCCGGTGGCATAGGCGTTGAAGTCGATGGTCTGGCCGATCAGTGACGGGTCCGCCAGCACCATGTCGCGCAGCCGCCCCGGCGCATCACGCGAGATCATGCCCGAGATGTCCTTGTCGCTGATCCCTTCGACCGTGATCCCTTCAGCGGTCAGGAAGTTCGCAAACTGCTGGCCGATCAGGTTGCCGTAGCCAATGGTCGTGACCTTGGCCAGATCAGCCGGATCGCGCGCGCCGTTGGGGTCAAGGATGTCCGCCTCAAGCGTGATCGGGAAGGCGACGCTGGCCTGCCGGAAGGCCGAGGTGCCGTCGCGGAAGATGGTGAACAGCATGATTGCCAAGACCGACAGGCTTAACACGATGGCGACAATGCCATACCACTTGAACCGGGCCTCAGCCGCGTTGCGGCGGCGCGTCAGGTCATCCTGCACGAAGAGCGAATTCTTCGGCTGGGTCGCGGGCATGGCCCCGGCAGCGCTGATGTCGGTCATTCGTATTGCTCCCGGTATTTCCGCACGATCCAGAGGGCGAGGATGTTGAGACCCAGCGTGATGACGAAAAGCGACATCCCCAACGCAAAGGCCACCAGTGTCTCGGGTGAGTTGAATTCGGTGTCGCCGGTCAACTGGCTGACGATCTTGACGGTGATCGTCGTCATCGCCTCGAACGGGTTGAGGTCAAGCCGCGCGGCGGCACCTGCCCCCATGGTGACGATCATCGTCTCGCCAATCGCGCGGCTGGCGGCCATCAGGACCGCGCCCATGATGCCGGGCAAGGCGGCGGGCAGGACGACCTTCTTGATCGTCTCGGACTTCGTCGCCCCAAGGCCAAGCGAACCGTCCCGCATTGACTGCGGCACCGCGTTGATGATGTCATCGGCAAGCGAAGAGATGAACGGGATGTTCAGGATGCCGATCACGATCCCGGCGGTCATCACGGATGACCCGGAATTGCCAAGACCGAAGGGCTGGGCGAAGTAATCGCGCAGAAGGGGGCCAACCGTGACCAGCGCAAACAGGCCGAAGACCACGGTCGGAATACCCGCAATCACCTCGATCAGCGGCTTCACGACCGACCGCACGCGGTTCGACGCATATTCCGCCAGGTAGATCGCGGCAAATAGACCAATCGGCACCGACACCAGCATCGAGATCAGGCTGATGTACAGCGTGCCCCACAGAAGCGGGATCAATCCCAGTTCCGAATTGCCGCGGAAATTCGGCGACCAGGTCAGGTTGAAGAAGAAATCCGCCGCCGGATACATCGTGAAGAACCGCAGCGATTCCGACAGCATCGACAGCACGATGCCCACCGTCGTCAGGATCGCGATGGTCGAGGACAGGATGAGAAGCGCCAGCACGACCTGCTCCACCCGGTTGCGGGCGCGGAAGTCGGGGCCGGTGGCGCGAATGGCAAAGACAAGCCCAGCGACGGACAGGATCAGCGTCAGGATGGAACGGCCAATCACGCCGACCCGCGCCATCTCACGGTATTCCTGGGCGGCGGCCAGCACCGCAGGGGTGACTTCTGCGCCAAGAGCCACGCCCACGGCAGCCAGACGATCACGGACGCTGCCAAATTCGGTGCGGACCCGTTCGGCCTGATCCTCGCTCATCGCCCCTTGGGCAACGGCGGTGTCCAGACCGGCGGCCACACGGCGCACATCGGCAAACAGAAGGGTGCGGGCCGAGGGGTCTTCAATCATCTCGGCCGGGAAAAAACTGCTCAACTGCCGTTCAATCACCAGGGGCTGGATGATCAGCCACAGCGCAAGCGCCAGAAGGGCAGGGATCGAGGCAAGGATGAAGCCGAACCAGCCGTAATAGCCGGGCAGGGAATGCAGGCGGCGGATGTTTCCATCAACGCTTTTCAACGCGCGCTGTCGGCAAAGGACAAAGCCTGCAACAGACAGGACCGCGATGACCACCAGCAGAAGAAAGACCGACATGGGAACCCCGTTCGGCAGGAGAAAAAGAAAGGGGCGGCACCGAAGCGCCGCCCCGTCCCGGGATCAGATCACTTCAGCGGGCCCATCGGGGTGCGCGCGGCCACCATCGCCTGGGTCGCGGCCAGTTCCGGGTCGGAGACCAGGCCATATTCTGCCAAGGGGCCGTTCGGGCCTGCCATATCGTCAGACACGAAGAACTCCACGTATTCCTTCAGGCCGGGGATCACGTCCATGTGGGCCAGCTTGACGTAGAAATACAGCGGGCGGGACACCGGGTATTCGCCCGAGGCGATCGACTCGGTCGAAGGAACGATGCCCGACATCGTGGCAACCTGAAGCTTGTCGGTGTTGTTCTGGTAGAACGACAGGCCGAACACGCCAACGGCGTTCTTGTCAGCGTCAAGGCGCGCCAGCGTTTCGGTGTAGTCACCATCGATGTCGACCGAACGGCCGTCCGTGCGCAGCTTCATGCAGCCTTCTTCGGCGGCATCTTCGTCCATGCCCGCATCCATCATGGCTTTCATCGCGCCGGTCTCTTCACAGCCAGCGATGATCACGCGGGTGTCGAACACTTCACGGGTGCCGTGCTTGGTGCCGGGGACAAGCATCAGGATGTCCTGGGCGGGCAGGTTCGGGTTGAACTCGGCCCACTGGGTATGCGGGTTGGCCACCAGCGCGCCGTCCTTCAGGACCTGCTCGCCAATTGCATTGTAGATGTCCGCCGGGGTGAAAGCGAAAGCCGCACCCGCAACGTCCGAGGCGAAGACGATCCCGTCATAGCCGATGCGGACTTCCATGACATCGGCCACACCATTGGCGGCGCAGGTGTCCAGGTCCTTCTGGCTGATGCGCGAGGACGAGTTGGCGATGTCGACGGTGTTTTCACCCACGCCTTCGCACATTTTCGCACGGCCAGCACCCGACCCGCCGCCTTCCACGACCGGGGTCGGGAAGTCGAAGTTTTCGCCGAACGCTTCGGCAACGATGGTCGCATAGGGCAGCACGGTGGACGAGCCGGTGATCTGAACCTGGTCGCGGGCAACTGCCGCACCGGCCGAAAGGGCGGCGATGGCAAAGGCCGACGTCGTGATGTGCATGAGTTTCATGAGAGTCTCCTGATGATCTCGCGGCCAATCGAGTCGGCCTGTGATCGGCTTACGGTCGCTTGATGACGGAGATATTGGACTTTTGTAAAAGTCATGTGACGGAACGATGCCGATCTTCTGTCACAATGTCCGAACGGCTCTGCGCCTTTGTGTGGTGGCCCCGACCATTGCCATCGGTTCCAACAGGGGCCACTGCAAGGGCAGGCCACGGCAAGCACTCGCCAAAGGCGCTGTCCACTGGGACCCGAGTCATCGGCTTGTGTTATGTTATACTATAACCTATACCGTCCATCGCCCCTTGGAAAGCAGGCACTGATGACCCTTTGCTGCGCCGCCCGTCCTTTGCGACCCACCTGCCTTCTGGCGGATCCCGGGATGATGGCCACGGCTCGGGATGAAGGCTTGCGCCCGATCTTCCTCTCCGTTTTCCACGCCTGAAAGGACCCCCCATGTTCACCCGCCGCCTGCTTCTGGCCTCTGCCGCAGCCCTTGCCTTCGCCGCCCCTGCC
This sequence comes from Paracoccaceae bacterium, assembly GCA_012036325.1. GTDB lineage: Bacteria > Pseudomonadota > Alphaproteobacteria > Rhodobacterales > Rhodobacteraceae > Tabrizicola. The sequence goes on along the minus strand of JAAUPC010000152.1, from coordinate 1,247 downwards.
TTTGCCGAGGACAAGCTGAAGGTCATTGCCACCTTCTCGATCCTTGGGGACATCACCGCCAATATCGGCGGTGACCGGGTCGAGGTGACCACCCTGGTCGGCCCGGACGGCGACGCGCATGTGTTCCAGCCCGCGCCTGCCGATGCGCAGGCCGTGGCCAACGCGCAGGTGATCGTGGCCAATGGTCTTGGCTTTGAAGGCTGGATGGACCGGCTGATCGAAGCCTCCGGCACCACGGCTGCACTGGTGACCGCCTCGGACGGGGTGTCGCCGATTGCCTTTGGCGAAGACAAGCCTGCCGAAGAGGCGGGCCATGACGACCACGACCACGACCATGCCGAAGGCGAAGCCCATGACCACGACCATGAAGAGGCAGGCCATGACGACCACGATCACGGCGCCTTTGACCCGCATGCCTGGCAAAGCGTGACCAATGTGGCGCTCTACGTCGGCAACATCGAACGTGGCCTGGCGGCTGCTGACCCTGCCGGTGCCGAAACCTACAAGGCCAATGCCACAGCCTACCTGGCCGAGCTTGCAGCCCTGGACGCAGAAATGCGCTCCGCCATCACGGCCCTGCCGGAAGACCGCCGCACCATCATCACCTCGCATGACGCTTTCGGCTACTTCGCCGAAGCCTACGGACTAGACTTTGTCGCCCCCCAGGGCATCTCGACCGAAGCCGAAGCCAGCGCGCAGGATGTCGCCGCCCTGATCACCCAGATCAAGGAGGCGGGCATTACGGCGGTCTTTGTCGAAAACATCGCCGACCGCCGCCTTCTGGACCAGATCGCCTCGGAAACCGGGGCGGTCGTAGGGGGCACGCTTTATTCCGACGCGCTTTCGGCGGCGGATGGTCCTGCCGCGACCTACCTTGCGATGATGCGCTACAACCTTGGCCAGCTGACCGGCGCGCTGTCGCAGTGATCCTGGATGTCGCCATCATCGGTGGCAGCTTTGCCGGCCTCACCGCCGCCGCGTACCTCAAGCACCATCGTCGCGCGATCATGAACGCCGTGTGCGACTGGACCAACGAAAACAAGCTGCGCGTCGACAAACTCCTGCGCCGGCTCACGGATCGCTGCGCGGAGCTGAGGCGGGAGGGACTCGACGTCGGCCCGAAGACGGGCCTGGTCCTCGACCCCTACTTCTCGGCGACGAAGCTGGAGTGGATCCTGAGGAACGTGCGGCCGCGGGGCGACCTCGCGTTCGGCACGGTGGATTCCTGGCTGCTCTGGAACCTTACG